>DATHTC010000341.1:0-2692 GCA_035463735.1 Gaiellaceae bacterium
TTCGGGCTTGCGGGTCGGCTCCGCGCCGGGGGTCACGTCTGCCTGGGCGCGACTGCCCATGCCGGCGTCGCCGCCGGCCGGGGCCGGCGCGCCGCCGTCCGCGGCAGGGCCCTCGCCGGGGAGGAACGGGCGCGGGAAGGCGTCCTCGCGGTCGTACGGGTCGCGGTCGGGCTCGAAGCCGTGCCCGAGCGCCGCGAGCGCGTGCTCCCCCTGGACGATTCCGGCGAAGCCCTCCCGCCCCTGCTCCTGGACGAGGTCGCGGAGGCGCCGCGCCTCGTCGACGTCCGCGGCGACGTGCGGCGGGAACGGCAGCGGCACCTTGCCCTTCGTGGCGAGCTTCATCGCGAACTTCATCTGCTTCACGGACGAGACGATCCCCTGCGTCTTCGGCACCAGCTCCGTCTCGCGCAGCCACCCCGTCGTCTCCGCCGACTTGACGAACCACAACGCGTGCTTCGCCCCCATGTCGCGCGTGATCCCGCGCTTGACCGACTCGGCGCCGAGCTTCGCGATCGCGTCGCGCGGGTCGACGCCCTTCGGGCAGCGCTCGTTGCAGAAGTAGCAGCGCGTGCACTCCCAGATCCCGTGCTCGCCGTTGAGGTCCTCGAGCCGCTCGACGGTGGCGCCGTCGCGCGGGTCGCCGACGAACCGCATCCCCTTCGCCAGCGCCTGCGGGCCGAGGAACTCCGGGTCGGACTCCATCGCGTTGCACTCGGAGACGCAGCAGCCGCAGTTGATGCAGAGCGCCTCCTTGTGGATCACGTTCATGCGCTCCTGGGTGATCAGGTGCTCCTTGCCCTCCGGCGGCTCCTCGTAGCCGGGCTCGAGGTACGGCTTGACCGCGTTGAACTTCGCCCAGAAGGGCTCCATGTCGACCACGAGGTCCTTGACGATCGGGAGGTTCCCCATCGCCGAGATCACCGGCACGTGGCCCGCCTGCGCGAGGTCGTACATCCGCGTCTTGCAGGCGAGCACGGCGGCCCCGTCCATCCGCATCCCGCACGAGCCGCAGATCATCATCCGACAGCTCTTGCGGTACGCGAGCGTCCCGTCGACCTTGTCCTTGACGATGTCGAGGCAGTCGAGCAGCGTCGCCTCGTCGGGCGCGTCGAACTCGTACTCGCGAAGGTGCCGCTCCCCGCTCTCCGCGCTGTACCGCCAGATCTTGAGGGCTACCTGCATCGCCACCTCTCCCTGACCATTCGGCGAAGCCGAATGGCTAGTACTTCCTCTCCGTCGGCTCCCAGCGGGTCATCCGGACCTCCTTGTACGAGAGCTCGGGGCCGCCGTCGACCCAGCGTGAGATGGAGTGCTTGAGGAAGTGCTCGTCGTCGCGGTCGGGGTAGTCGGGACGCGAGTGCGCGCCGCGGCTCTCCTTGCGTGCGACGCCGGCCTGGAGC
The DNA here is from genome assembly GCA_035463735.1 of Gaiellaceae bacterium. Lineage (GTDB taxonomy): Bacteria > Actinomycetota > Thermoleophilia > Gaiellales > Gaiellaceae > DATHTC01. Next base: position 1,401 of record DATHTC010000341.1, read on the forward strand.
ATGCACGCGGCGATGTCGAGCAGATAGCCGAGCTCGATCGCCTGGGTCAGGTCCGAGTTGAACACCTGTCCCTTGTCCTCGACGACCACGCGGTCGTAGCGCTCGCGGAGGCCGTCGATGATCTCCAGCTGCGCCGTCATCGGCCCCTCGCGGCGGAAGACGCCGAAGTTCTCGAGCATCGAGGCGCCGAGCTCGTCGCGGACCTGCCACGGGCGCTCGCCGTCGCTGCGGTCGAGCAGCGCCTTCAGGTCGCGCTCCGCGTCGGCGACGGCCGATTCGGGGACCGCGACGACGGTGTTCGCCAGCGCCCACTCGGCCGCGGCGCGGCCGGCGCGGCGCCCGAAGGTGATCGTCTCCATCAGCGAGTTCCCACCGAGTCGGTTGGCCCCGTGGACGGAGACGCAGGCGACCTCTCCGGCGGCGTAGAGGCCGGTCAGCTCGGTGAGGCCGTCGTTGTCGGTCTCGACGCCGCCCATGTGGTAGTGCGCCCCCGGCCGGACCGGGATCGGGTCGTAGATCGGGTCGACGCCGGCGTACGTCATCGCGAGCTCGCGGGAGCCGGGAAGGCGCTCGACGATCCGCTCGGGACCGAGGTGGCGGAGGTCGAGCATCACGGAGCCGTTGATCCCGCGGCCGGCCTCGATCTCGGTCGTCTCCGAGCGCGAGACGACGTCGCGCGAGGCGAGCTCGAGCGCGTTCGGCGCGTAGTTCTTCATGAACCGCTCGCCCTCGCTGTTGATCAGGTAGCCGCCCTCGCCGCGGCACCCCTCCGTGATCAGGATCCCGGACGGGTACAGCGTCGTCGGGTGGAACTGCATGAACTCCATGTCCTTGAGCGGCAGCCCGAGGTGGAGGGCCATCGCCATCCCGTCGCCCGTGCAGGCGTAGGCGTTCGTCGTCGCCCGGTAGAGCCGGCCGACGCCGCCGGTGGCGAGGACGACGGTCTTCCCGCCGACGAGCTTGAGCCCGCCGTCGAGCAGGTCCCAGCAGATGACGCCCTGGCAGCGGCCGTCGTTCTCGACCAGCCGCCAGGCGAACCACTCCTCGTACACGGTGATGTCGCGCTTGACGAGCTGCTCGTAGAGCACCTGGATCAGCACGTGGCCGGTAATGTCCGCCGCGTAGACGGTGCGGGGCGATCCCGCGGCGCCGAACGGACGCTGCGCAAGGCGGCCGTCGGGACGGCGCGAGAAGAACGCCCCCCAGTGCTCGAGCTGGTAGATGTCGCCCGGCGCCTCGCGCGTGAAGATCTCGATCGCGTCCTGGTCGCCGAGGTAGTCGGAGCCCTTGAC
>DATHTC010000342.1:0-5171 GCA_035463735.1 Gaiellaceae bacterium
ATGTGCAGCCTCGTGCCGCCGGTGCGTGTTGCCCGAAGGTCCAATCCACGCGACAACGACGTCCCGGCAGACTGACACCAAACGAATCTCCTGGGCTGCCTCGTCCGTGCCGTGGGCCCCGCGCTTAGTCACATCCGGAATACCATGGAGATCACCATGGCCAAGACCGACAAGCCGAATATCCTCATCATCTGGGGCGACGACATCGGCTGGTTCAATGTCAGCGCCTACAATCATGGCCTCATGGGGTACCGCACCCCGAACATCGATCGGCTCGCCAGGGAGGGGATGCGCTTCACCGACGCCTACGGCGAGCAGAGCTGCACCGCGGGCCGCGCCGCGTTCGTCACCGGCCAGAGCGTCTACCGCACCGGCCTGAGCAAGGTCGGCCTGCCGGGGACCGACCAGGGAATTCGCGGCGAGGACGCCACGATCGCCGAGCTGCTCAAGGAGCTCGGCTACGCGACGGGCCAGTTCGGTAAGAACCACTTCGGCGACCGCGACGAGCACCTGCCGACCGCGCACGGCTTCGACGAGTTCTTCGGCAACCTCTACCACCTCAACGCCGAGGAGGAGCCGGAGCACGAGGACTACCCGGACCCGGCGGAGTACCCGGACTTCCGCGCGAACTTCGGGCCGCGGGGCGTGATCCGCTCGCGTCGGAACCCCGACGGCACGCAGGCGATCGAGGACACCGGCCCGCTGACGCGGGAGCGGATGCGGACGATCGACGACGAGATCGTCGAGGGGGCGCTCGACTTCATCGACCGCAAGCACGCGGAGGGCGTCCCGTTCTTCCTCTGGGTGAACACGACGCACATGCACTTCCGCACGCACACGAAGCCCGAGAGCCGCGGCCAGGCTGGGAGGTGGCAGTCCGCCTACCACGACACGATGGTCGATCACGACCGGCACGTGGGCCGGATCCTCGACAGGCTCGACGAGCTCGGCCTCGCCGACGACGCGATCGTCCTCTACTCGACCGACAACGGTCCGCACATGAACACGTGGCCCGACGGGGCGATGACGCCGTTCCGGAGCGAGAAGAACACGAACTGGGAAGGCGCTTTCCGGGTGCCCGAGCTCGTCCGGTGGCCCGGCCGCATCCCGGCCGGGTCGGTGTCGAACGAGATCATCAGCCACCTCGACTGGCTGCCGACGCTCGTCGCCGCCGCGGGCGAGCCGCGGATCAAGGAGAAGCTCCTCGCGGGCCACGAGGCGGTCGGGAAGCGCTTCCGCGTCCACCTCGACGGCTACGACTTCCTCCCGTACCTCACCGGCGAGGAGGAACGCGGCCCCCGCCAGGAGTTCTTCTACTTCTCGGACGACGGCGACCTCGTCGCGATGCGCTACGACAACTGGAAGCTCGTGTTCATGGAGCAGCGCGTCGCGGGTTCGCTGCAGGTCTGGTTCGAGCCACTCGTGCCGCTGCGCGCGCCGAAGCTGTTCAACCTGCGGACGGATCCGTTCGAGCGCGCCGACACGACCTCGAACACGTACTGGGACTGGTTCCTCGACCGCATCTACCTGATCGTCCCCGCCCAGGGGATCGTGGCCGACTTCCTCCAGACGTTCCTCGAGTTCCCTCCGCGCCAGAAGGCGGCGACGTTCACGATCGACCAGGTGCAGGCGAAGATCGAGGCTGCGATCGGCGAGCGGACGTAGTGGCCGGCACCGGATCCGCAACGGCGGAGATGGTACGGATCGCGGGCGGTCGGTTCGTGATGGGCTCCGACGAGCACTACCCGGAGGAGGCACCGGCCCGTCCGGTCGACGTCGACCCGTTCTGCATCGACCGCCACCCGGTCACGAACGACGCATTCGCCGCATTCGTGGAGGCTACGGGCTACCGCACGGTCGCCGAGCGCCCGCTCGACCCGGCGGACTTCCCGGGGGCGCCGCCCGAGAACCTCGTGCCCGGGTCGCTCGTGTTCACGCCGACGCCGGGGCCTGTCGACCTCCGCCACCTGAGCCAGTGGTGGACGTGGACGCCCGGTGCGTGCTGGCGGCGGCCGTACGGGCCGCGCAGCTCGCTCGAGGGTCTCGACCGGCACCCCGTCGTGCACGTCGCCGCCGAGGACGCCGAAGCCTACGCCGCGTGGGCCGGGAAGGAGCTCCCGACCGAGGCGGAGTGGGAGCTCGCTGCGCGCGGGGGCTTCGACGGCGCCTGCTTCGTCTGGGGCGACGAGCCGGAGGGCGAGCACGAGCGGCTCGCGAACTTCTGGCACGGCGACTTCCCGTGGCGGGTGGAGCGCGGGTACGGCCGGACGACCCCGGTCGGCTCGTTCCCGCCGAACGGCTACGGCCTCGACGACATGGCCGGAAACGTGTGGGAGTGGACCGCGGACTGGTACGGCGACCGCCAGCCCGGACCCGCCGACCGGCCGTGCTGCGTCCCGCGGAACCCCCGCGGGGGCACCCTCGAGGCGAGCTACGACCCCGCGCAGCCGCAGTTCCGGATCCCCCGCCGCGTCGTCAAGGGCGGCTCGTTCCTGTGCGCGGATTCCTACTGCCGGCGGTACCGACCGGCTGCGCGGCGGCCGCAGCCGGCCGACACCGGGATGAGCCACATCGGCTTCCGCTGCGTCGTCCGCGGGACCGACGGCGCCCCCTCCCCGGGCTGACGTGGGCCGGGGCGCTCACGGCCGAGCGGCGTCGCCGAGCTCGATCTCGGCGGGGAGCTGGCCCCGGACGGCTTCGACGGCGAGCTCGTCGCGCACCCGAGCGTCGACGTAGACGTAGGCGGTCGTCAGCGCGACGAACGGCATCGCGAGCGCGTAGACGACGCCGGCGACCACATTGAGGAGCGCCAGGGGCGCGTCCGTGAGGAAGATCAGCAGCGCCCCGAGCAGCGGGCCGGCGACGAGCGCGACCACGGCGCCGGCGCCGACGAGCGAGGCGACGCGCAGCCAGCGGCCGCGCACGAGCTCGGAGCTCCGACGGAGTGCCCCGACCGGGGACGCCGCCTCGATCGCGACCGCCGGCGCGAGCAGCGACCAGCGCACTGCGAGCCAGACAGCGACCGGGAGCAGGACGGCCGTCGTGTTGAGCGCGACCCAGACGGCGACGCCGATCGCGAGGGCGCCGACGAGCGAGCGGAGCCTGGCGAGGGCGAGCCGGTACGCGTGCATCGGCCCGACGCGGCGGCCGGCGTCGATCTCGACGAGCGCGGACGCCGTCGCGGCCTGGACGACGGCCAGCCCGAGCAGCGCGAGCGTCGTGCCCACGGCCACGACGAGCAGGACGAGCGCTCCCGCCGTCTCCCCGGTCGCGTCGATCCCGAGCAGGCCGAAGCCACCGAGCACGAGCACCTGGAGGACCGACACGACCACGGCGAGCGGGATCAGCAGGGCCCCGATGCCGAGGAAGAGCGACGGTCGCTCGATGTACATCCGCCCGGCCGCGGAGAGGATCTGGCCCCACGTTCGCCGGCGCGCGACGCGGAAGGGCGCCGTCGGACGCCACGTCGTCCGCGTCGCCGCGTAGATCAGGAGCGCGAGCAGCGCGCCCAGGACGAGGAGGGTCAGGCCGGGATTCCGCAGCAGCCCGACGAGACCGCGCGAGCCCGTCTCGACCGCGGAGCAGAAGAAGTCGGTCGCCCCGGTGCCGAACACGCCCCCGGTGGGGACGGCGTAGCTTCGGTCCCGCCACCCCTCCGCCCACTCGATCGGCTCGTTCCACTGCGTCTTCATGTTCGGCCCGGTCGGGCCGTTGAAGAACGCCTTCTGCAGCTCGCCCCAGCGCCCTTCGAAGGCGATCCACGGGAACGCGCGCTCCGCGGCCTCGCGGTCGCTCGGGATCACCTTCACGACGGGGCGGAGCTCGACGTGCGGGCCGCGCGTGTCGTCGCACCCCACGCCGGCCTCGGCGGAGCTGCCGAGGTAGAGCGCCTCCGTGTACTTGTTCGCGTGCGAGCCCGCGGCGGGGTAGACGACGGGATGGGTGCCGTCGACGAGCTCGAGCTTGTCGGCGTCCCACGCGGCCCGCTCCGCGCCTTCGTGGGAGGTGTACCCGACCTCCACCGGATCCGCGTCGAGGGCCGCGCGCGCGTCCGGTGCCTCGAAGACGAGCTGGACCATCTCCCAGTCGCCCTCGTGCAGGTTGTTGAAGTCGTTGAAGGCGTAGAAGAACCAGTACTGGAGGGCCAGCGAGCCGGGGCGCGCCGCGTCCTCGGCCACGTGCGCGTACACGGCAGGCCTCGTCTCCTCCGTGATCAGCCGCGCCCAGCGCTCGTAGCCGCAGCCGGGGCTGAGCGCGCTCCCCGGAAAGTCCAGGTGGTACTCGTACAGGCCGGCCACGTCGTCCGCGCCGGGCCCGATCTCGACCAGGTCGACGGCGTTCCACGGGCCCCGCAGCGCTACCGTCGGCTCGTCGAAGAGGGCGTCGACGTCCATCGGCTCGTAGGGCTCGCCGGGGCCGCACTCCTCCTCCTGCTCGACCAGCCGGACGACCGGCGCGTGCCGCTCGGCGAGCGCCCGCTCGTCGTCGAGGTCCGCGCGAGCCTGCGCGGGGACCGCGAGCGCGGTGGAGGCCGCGACGAGCAGCGCGACGCCCGCCCGCCAGGCCCGGATGCGAGTCCGTGCGTTCGTCAATGCGCGATGACGAGCTTCAGCGCGACGATCGTAAGGCCCAGACTCACGTTCACGCCGACGCTCGCGACCGTCGCGAGCGCGCCGAGGCGCTCGAGCCGGGCGAAGCGGTGGCCCTGGACGGCGAGCGTGCCGAGCCCGACCGCGAGCGCCAGCCAGACCGCGGCGCTCGTCCCCACCACGCCGAGGGCGCCGAGCGCCAGCGCGGCGACGGGCGCGACCGCGGCGAGCGGGATCGCCAGCTCGCGCCGCGCGACCGAGCTCAGCTCGGCTCGGTCGAGGCGGCGTGCGCGCTCGATCGACTCGCCGATCGCGTCCGCGTAGACGTGCGCGACCCACAGGACGACGACGGTCGCCCCGACGATCACCGCCAGCCGCCAGGCGTCGCGCGCCACGTCCGCGCCGGCGACGATCACGCCCATGACCACGATCGTCCCGTAGACGGTGCCCGCGACGCTCTCGCCCGCGCCCAGGACGACGCGACGCAGGTGCCGATGGGCGCGCGTCCCGCTCGCCGACGTCCCCACTCAGCGGCGGTTCGTCGCGCCCGTCGGCGACTCGAGCGCGGCCTCGACGTCGAAG
>DATHTC010000343.1:0-1582 GCA_035463735.1 Gaiellaceae bacterium
GTCCGCCCGCGCCGTCCCGAGCCGGCGCTCGCCGCGGGCGGTGCCCTCGATCGTCGCGGCAACGGCCGGAGGCGCGGCGGCCGCGAAGGCGGCGGCGGCGAGGAGGAGGGCGCGGCGCACGCGCCGACCACGGTAGCCGAGGCGGCTGCGGCCGGCGATACGATCCCCGGGCACGATGAGAGCTTCCCGCCGCTTCAGCCAGGCGATCTCCGAGGGGGACGGCATCTCGCTCCTGGCCCGCGTCGGCGGCCCCGACGACGCGCGCGCCGCCGAGCGCGCGGGCGCGGAGGGGCTCGTCGCGTCGACGCCGCACGACCTGCGCGGGGCGACCGAGCTGCCGATCCTGTGGCCGTCGGACGCGCTCGACGAGGCCGAGGCCGCCGGAGCCGACGCCTGCGTCGTCGCCGTCGACGGGCTCGACGACGACGGCGGCCGCGTGGAGGCGCTCGTCGCGGCCGCCTCCGACCGCGGCCTCGAATGCGTCGTCCGCGTCTCGGACGAGGACGAGCTCCGCCTCGCGCTCGACCGCCTCGACCCCGAGGTCTTCCTCCTTTCGGCCCACGACGTGGAGGCGAACGACGCGCTCGAGCACGTGCTCGGGCTGCTCCCGGACGTGCCGGCGGGGAAGCTGGCGATCGCGGAGCTCGACGTGCGCGTGCGCGAGGAGGTCGCGGAGCTCGAGCGGGCCGGCGTCGACGCGGTGGTCGTCCGGGCCGCAGACGTGGCACCGCTCCTCGGCGAGCACGTCTGAGCCCGCGGCGGAGCCGGGCCGGCCGCGACCGGTAGCCTGGGGCGCATGGCCGTCGAGCGCGCCCTCGAGCCAGCCGCCGAGCCGCGCGGGCGCGTGCGCGCCGTCGCCGCGCCGCACGGGCTCGTGATCGGATTCGCCGTCTTCACCTCCGGGGCCGTGCTGCTCGGGATGGAGCTCGCGGCCAGCCGCGTGCTCGCGCCGTACTTCGGCAACTCGCTCTTCGTCTGGGGCTCCCTGATCGGCGTCGTGCTGGCCGGGCTGTCGATCGGGTACTGGCTCGGCGGCGTCCTCGCCGACCGGCTCCCGGCCACCGAGCTGCTGCTCGGAGTGATGACGCTCGGAGCCCTGCTCGTGCTGCTCGTGCCGATCGTGGACGGGCCGGTGCTCGACTGGGTCGTCGGCTGGGATCCCGGGCCCCGTCTCAATCCGCTGCTCGCGGCCGTGATCCTGTTCGGCCCGGCGAGCGTCGTGCTCGCGGCCGTGACGCCGGTCGCGGTCCGGCTCGCGGCCCGCTCGGTCGACACGGTCGGCCGTACCGCGGGGCGGCTGTACGCGGTCTCGACGGCGGGCAGCATCGTCGGCACGCTGGCGACGGCGTTCTGGCTCGTCCCCGAGCTCGGCGTGAGCCAGCTGCTCGCGCTCGCGGCGACGGTCCTCCTGGCGGCGGTGGTGCTCGTCGCCGCGGTCGAGCGGCTGCCGGTCGCGGTCGCCGTCGCGTTCCTCGCCACCGTGGGCGCCGGCGTGGCCGCGGTCAGCGTCGCCCCGGAGGAGTCGGACACCCTCGAGGGCGCGGCGGCGCAGAACTGGTCGCCCGTCTACCGCACGCGCGAG
>DATHTC010000344.1:0-1950 GCA_035463735.1 Gaiellaceae bacterium
GCGGCTCGCGGGGGCGGACGTCGTGGCGGTCGACGTCGTCCCCGAGAAGCTCGAGCTCGCGCGAGAGCTCGGCGCGGCGGAGGCGGTGGACGCCGCCGGCGAGGACCCCGTGCGCGCGCTCCGGAAGCTCGGCGGCGCCGACCGCGCGATCGTGGTCGCGGCGACGCCGGTCGCCGCTGCGCAAGCGCTCGCGTCGCTGCGGCGCGGCGGCACGCTCGTGCTCGTCGCGCTCCCGCAGGGCGTGCTCGAGCTGCCGATCGTCCCCACCGTGCTCAAGGGGATCACCGTCACCGGCTCGATCGTCGGCACCCGCGCCGAGCTCCGGGAGGTGCTCGACCTCCACGCCGCCGGTCGCACGCGCGTGATCACGGAGGAGCGCCCGCTGGACGCCGTGAACGAGGCGATGGCCGACGTCGAGGCCGGCCGCGTCCCCGGCCGCGTCGTGCTCCGCACGGGCTGATGCCTGCGGTACCCGAGCGCCTCCGCTGGGCGGTGGAGACGATCGCCGTACAGCCGGACGACGAGGTGCTCGAGATCGGCTGCGGCGGCGGCGTGTCGGCGGCGCTCGTCTGCGAGCGGCTCGAGGCCGGCCGCATGCTCGCGATCGACCGCTCGACGACGCAGATCGAGCGGGCGCGGAGGCGAAACGCGGCGCACGTCGCGGCCGGCCGGCTCGAGCTCGAGACCGTCGACGTCGCCGACCTCGACGTCGGGGCGCGTCGCTTCGACACCGTCTTCGCCGTCAACGTCAACGTCTTCTGGCTCGCGCCGGCCCGGCAGGAGCTCGAGCGCATCCGCGGGGCGCTGAGCCCGGGCGGAACGCTCTTCCTCTTCTACGAGACGCCGAGCGCGACCCGCGCCGAGGAGGCCGCCGAAGGCGTCGCCCGCGCGCTGGCGGGAGCAGGTTTCGCCGGGCCCGACCTCCTCCGGTTGGGCCCGACGATGCTCAGCTGCGTCTCGCGTCCCGAGGGTTAGCCCGCCCGCGAGACGGCCGAGGCGATCGCGCGCCTCGCCATCACCTCGGCGAGGTGGAGCCGGTACTCCCCCGACGCGTACGTGTCGCCGAACGGCGTGCCGATCGCCTCGCGGACGCGCGCGGCCGCGGCGGCGATCGCCTCGGCCGTCGGCTCCGATCCGACGAGGTCGTCGACGGACGCCCCGACGGGCGTGGCCGTCGCTCCGCCGACGACGACGCGGGCGCGCGAGCACGAGCCGCCCTCGAGGCCGATGACCGCGGCGACGCCGACGACGGCGTAACGAGAGGCCGGATGCGAGTGCTTCACGTACGCGGCGCCCGTCCCGGGCGGCGTAACCGGGACACGCACCTCCGTGATCAGCTCGCCCGGCTCGAGCGCGGTCGTGAACACGTCCACGAAGCAGTCGTCGGCGGTGATGCGCCGGCCGCCGCCGCGGCTCGCGGTGACGATCGTCGCGCCCAGCGCCTTCAGGACCGTCGGGTAGTCGGCCGACGGGTCCGCGTGGGCGACGCTGCCGCCGATCGTGCCGCGGTTCCGCACCTGGCGGTCGCCGATCATCGCAGCCGCCTCCGCGAGCACCGGGCACGCCTCCCGCACGACCTCGGACGACGCGACCGACGCGTGCGTCGCGAGCGCGCCGATCACGACCTCATCGCCGTCTCTCGTGATCCCGTCGAGCCCGGCGATGCCGCCGAGGTCGACGAGCGCGGAGGGCATCGCGAGGCGGAGCTTCATCGCCGGGAGCAGGCTGTGCCCGCCGGCGAGCACGCGCGTCTCGCCGTTCGCGCCCAGCAGCTCGAGCGCCTCCTCGACGCTCTCCGGCCGGTGGTAGTCGAACGCTGCGGGTGTCATCGTGTACATGGCTCTCCTCCGTCAGCGCGCCTGCTGCATCGCCCGCCAGACCTTCTCGGGCGTGAGCGGCATGTCGAGGTGGCGGATCCCGAGCGGCGCGAGCGCGTCCATCACCGCGTTC
>DATHTC010000345.1:0-3114 GCA_035463735.1 Gaiellaceae bacterium
ACTCTGGCTTCCCGAGCAGCGAGCCCTCGTTTTCGCTGACGCGCTGACGGCGCCGGGGGGTGAGCTGCGCGTCTGGGCGACACCCTGGCATGACGAGCGAGCGCTGCCGGCGCTTCGCACGCTGCTCGAGCTTCCGTTCGAGCACGTGATCGTCTCGCACGGCGAGCCGGTGCACGACCGTGCCGGATACGAGCGGGCGCTCGAGCTCCCGACCTGGAACGGCGGCGACGGCTAGCTAGTGGCTCTGAGCCACTAGCTCGCCTCCGCCACTAGACGGCCTCGGCCCCGCGCTCGTTGAACTCGAAGTGGACGTGGTCGCCGTGCGGCGTCACGTCGAGCTCGACGTTCGTCAGCACGTCCGAGGCGGTCTCGTCCAGGAAGACGCGGGCGCCCGCGGCCTCGACCACGTCGTCTTCGTCCTCGGGCGACTCCGAGAAGTCGAGCTCGATCGACACCTCGTTCCCGTCCTCCTCGGCGGTGATCCGGAGGCCGGAGCCGGCGGGGAGGTCGTTCGTCGTGACGATGTCCTTGATCGCGTCTGCCGCTGCCGTCGTGAGGGAGAGCATGGGCGCTCCTTTCGTCGAGGACGGCCCACCGTAGCGAGCCTCCGGGGGGCCCGGGTGCGGCGTGCCGTACCCCGACGCGGGCGGCCGACACCCTCGACCGCTTGGCGCGGGCGATGCATCATCCGGGGCGTGGGCGCGATCGCGACGCGATTGACCGTGACCGAGTGGCTCGAGCGCTACCGGACGGCGTGGGAGGGCGGCGACGACGCCTGGATCGAGGAGCTCTTCACCGAGGACGCCTCGTACCGGAGCAGCCCGTTCCGGACGCCGCACCTCGGGCACGACGGGATCCGCGAGTACTGGCGCGGCGCCACTCGCACCCAGGGCGACGTCCGGGTGGCCATGGGTCGCCCCCTCGTCGACGGGGATCGCGTCGTCGCCGAGTGGTGGACGACGCTGCGCGACGAGGAGCAGGTGTACACACTCCCCGGCGCGCTGATCCTCCGCTTTGCCGAGGACGGGCGCGTCCGCGAGCTCCGCGAGTACTGGCAGGTGGAGCCGGGCGCCCGCGACCCGCACGAAGGCTGGGGCCGGTAGCCACCGGCCGGGCGGGCGTGGCCGGGACAGCCGTCTTGCGGCGGGCGGAGTGGCGCGGCATGCTGGACGCGTGGACGACGAGGCGGTTCGAGTGGCGCTCGAGGCGCTGTTCGACATCCGGCTCGAGCTCCGACGCATTCGCGAGGCCCTGACCGATGGCGAAGAAGACGACCAAGCAGCGGATCCGTGACGAGGTGAAGGCCGACCGCGCTCGCTACGACGACGTCACCCGCCGTCTCCGCGCTGCGATCGACCGCCTCCGCGAGCGCGCGGAGCGGCGGACCGCCCCGTAGACGCCGCCTGCGGGCCGATCCGTGATTCTCCCGATGGCGGGCGTCGCGGCCCGCGCGAGGGTCGGGCCTGGGAGGTGGTTCGATGTCCACCGTCAGCGTTCGCGCACGACCGCGGGACGTTGCTTCGTTCGACCGCCCGGCGGCTGGGGCGCGGCGGCACCTCGCCTGGCTCGGAGGGGGGCTCGCGTTGGCGTTCCTCGTGCCGTTCGTCCTCGCCGACCGGCTCGGACTCCAGCAGGACGTCTACTACGGCGTCTACGCGGCCGTCGTCGGGCTGCTGTTCCTCGAATGGCTGCGCGACACCGGGCTCCCGGAACGGGCGACGCTCTCGCGCCGCTGGCCCGCGGGGCTCGTGCTCGGGCTCGCGGCGGGAGCCGTCCTCGCGGCCGTCGTGCTCCGAGAGCCCTCGACCGCACGGCCGGAAGGCGCCGAGCTGGTGCTCGCCGTCGTCTGGCGCGGCGTCGTCTACGGGGCTGCCGACGGCCTGCTGCTGTCCGTGTTCCCGATCCTCGTGGTGTTCGCGGCCTTCCGTGCGCGCACCTGGCGCGCGAAGGCCGTCGCCGGGGCGGCCGCGCTCGCGGCCTCGCTGGCGTTCACCGCCGTCTACCACCTCGGCTACGCCGACTTCCGCTCGGAGAAGGTGGCGAAGCCGATCGGCGGCGACCTGGTCTGGAGCGCGCCCACGCTGCTCACGCTGAGCCCGGTCGGGGCGCCGGTCGCGCACGCAGCGATGCACGTCACGGCCGTGCTCCACGCGTACGAGACGGACGTGTTCCTGCCGCCACATCCGGCGGCGTAGGACGCGGGGGCGCCCCGGCGGTCCGCGGGCGCCCCCGCGCTACGGCTCGAGCGCGTGCGCCGGGTGATCCGGCCGCGAAGTCAGCTCGTACAGGTGGCCGTCGGGCGCGCGGAAGTGCGCCCAGCGGTTGCCGTCCCCGCCGTCGTGGACCGGCCCCACGAACTCGATCCCGACCGCCTCCAGCTCGCCCCTCGCTTCGTCGACGTCCTCGACGAGCAGGCCCGCGAGCGGCGCCTCCGGCCGCGGCGGGTCCCCGCCCTCCGGGCCCAGGACCTCGATCCGGTCGCCGTTCGGGAGGTCGAAGACGGCGAACCCGGGCTCGTCGATCCAGGGGTCGCGCCCGCTGACGCTCGCGACGAAGGCGCGCATCTCGTCGAAGCGGTCCGTCCGCGTGCCGAGCCAGACGATGCCCTTCACCTGCACGCCGGCGAGCGTACGCCATGTCATCCGCGAGGACGACCCCGAATCGGCTCAGCGGCCGATTCCGTGTCCCGGCGCCGCCCGTAGATTCGGGACGTCCGATCCGCTCGAACCCGGAGACTGACATGAAGAAACGCTTCTGGATCCTCATCATCGCCCTCGCCCTCCTCGTCCTCGCCCTGCTCGGGTGGACCGTCGAGGGGATCCGGTGGGCGACCACGGGTTCGCGCCAGCGGCGCCCCGCGCTCTCGCCCGCGACGTAGCGGCTCGCGAACCGCCGGCGTGAAGCCGGCGACAACGCGACGAGACCGAGCGGAGTGCGATGCGGCGGCGAGCTCTCCGCCCGCCGGCCCCCAGCCCTAGATCGCGAAGCCGATGAGCAGGACGACGACGGCGAAGAGCGCGGCGACCCCGGCGATCACGACCCAGCCGCGGAAGAGGCGCTGCCGCGCCGGCAGCTCCTCCGCGGTGACGGTGGCGTCGGGCGCCTGCCCGAGCG
>DATHTC010000346.1:0-3091 GCA_035463735.1 Gaiellaceae bacterium
GACCGTCATCGCGTGATCCTGCCACGCGCTCCGGGTGCCAGGATTGGGGCGTGAGCTCGCTCCGCACTGCCTTCGAGGCGTTCGTCGACTACCTCGACGCGATCTCGTTCGGCGCCGTCGCGCTCGCCCTGCTCTGCCACCTGGGGAAGATCGGCGCCCGGACGCGCGCCTGGAGGAACATCGTCGCGGCCGCCTACCCGGACACCGTCGTTCGCTGGCGCGCCGTGCTCGGCGCCTACGTCGCGGGCGTGGGCGTGAACGCGATCCTGCCGGCCCGCGGCGGGGACGTGCTCAAGCTCTACCTCGTCAAGCACCGGGTCGAGGGCTCGACGTACCCGACGCTCGCGGCGACGCTGCTCGTCGAGACGCTGCTGGACTTCGTCGTCGCCGCGCTGCTCGTCGTCTGGGCCCTGTCCACCGGCGTGTTGCCGGGCCTCGACGTGCTGCCGCAGCTGCCGCAGGTCGACTGGCTGTGGCTGTTCGGGCACCCGCGGCTCGCGGCGGTGGTCGCGGCCGTCGCGCTCGTGCTCGGCTTCGTCGGCGGGCTCTGGGCGGCACGCCGCGTCGAGTCGTTCAAGCGCCGGGTGGCGCAGGGCTTCGCCGTCCTGCGCCCGCCGCGCCGCTACCTGCGCGTGGTCGTCCCCTGGCAGGCGCTCGACTGGGCGTTCCGCCTCGGGACGGTCTACTTCTTCCTGCGCGCGTTCGGCCTCCACGCCGACCTCGAGAACGCGCTGCGCGTCCAGGTGACGCAGAGCCTGTCCACGATCCTCCCCCTCACGCCCGGCGGGATCGGGACCGAGCAGGCCCTGCTGGTCTACGTGTTCAGGGGCGACGCGCCCACGGCGACTCTCCTCAGCTTCTCCGTCGGCATGAAGGCGGTGCTCACGGTCGCGAACGTCCTGCTCGGATTCGCGGCGATCCTGGTCATGCTGCGGACGCTCCGCTGGCGTCGGGCCGTGGAGGCGCAGGAGGGGGCGGCGGGGCCAGGAGGCGGAGAACCGGAGGGACGAGCAGCGTCGTGAGCACCGACATCCCGACGATGACCGCGAACAGCTCGTCGCCGACGACGCCGGTCGTCCGCGCGATCCCGGCGACGATGATCCCGACCTCGCCGCGCGGGATCATCCCGACGCCGACGAACGCCGCGTCCCTCGATCCGAGCGAGCGCGCGCCGAGCCAGGCGCCCGCGAACTTCGTCGCCGCGGCCAGCGCGGTGACGACCAGGAGCAGGCCGATCGTCTCCGGGTCGGCGAACGCACCGAGGTCGAGCTCGATGCCGATGAACGCGAAGAAGAACGGCGGGAAGAAGGCGTAGAGCGGCTCCACCTCGCGCTCGATCGGGTGCTGCTCGCGGGTCTCGGCGACCATCAGCCCGGCGAGGAACGCGCCGATGATCGCCGCCAGCCCGATCTCGGCCGCGAACGCCGCCAGGCCCAGGCACAGCAGCACGGCCGGGAGCAGCGGCGACTCGGAGAAGCGGGGCGCGTGCAGCAGCTGCGGCCGTGCCCGGAGGAGCCGCGTCCCCCCGAGGGCAAAGAACCCGACGAAGGCGAGGGCGAGCGCGATCACCACCACGATCGAGAGCGCGTCGACGCCGCCCTCGGCCGCGAGCCCGGTCGCGATCGCGAGCAGGATCATCGCGAGGATGTCGTCGACGACGGCGGCGCCGAGAATCGTCCGTGACGCCCGCGTCTCCAGGACGCGGAGCTCGAGCAGCACGGCGGACGTGATTCCGACGGAGGTCGCGACGAGCGCCGCGCCGAGGAACACAGCCGTCGCAGTCTCGTCGCCGCGCACCGTGCCGAGCCCGAAGCCGCCGGCGAACGGGAAGACGACGCCGAGCGCGCCGGCGAGGAGCGCCGCGCGGCCGACCTGGGCGAGCTCGCCGATGCGCGTCTCGAGGCCCACCCAGAAGAGCAGGAAGACGACGCCGAGCTCGGCGAACACCTCCAGCGTCTCGCTCGGCTCCACGAGCCCGAGGACGGAGGGCCCGACGACGACGCCGGCCAGGATCTCGCCCACGATCGCGGGCTGGCCGATCCGCTTGAACAGCTCGTCGCCGAGCTTGGCCGCCAGCAGGACGACGAAGAGGGCGGTGACGACGTCCGCGACGTCGGTCGCGGCCGCGAGCGGGATCACCCGGTCTTGCGCATCAGCGCGCGACAGAACTCGACCTGGCCGAGCATGCCGACGAAGCGCCGCCGCTCGACGACCGCGACCGAGTCGTGCGGCGAGTGGAGGAAGCGTTCCGCGACGTGCGCGAGGTCGGCGTCGAGTTCGACCGTCAGCGGAGGCTGGCAGAACTCCCGCACGGGACGGGCCGCCGACCGGTCGAGACGTGGCTCCAGCGCCTGGCGGTCGCTCTCGAGGAAGATCGTGTGCTCCATCTCGCGGAGGTAGCCGGGGAAGAGCCCGCGCACGAGGTCGTCGGCGGTGAAGAGCCCGACCACGCGGCCGTCGGCGTCCACGACGGCGATCGCGCCGATCTCGACCTGTGAGATCGCGCGGGCCGCGTCGGCGAACGTCGCGTCCGCGGGCACCGAGGCGTCGACGAGCGTCGTGTCTCGCAGGGTCGTCATCGCTACAGCTGGAAGAGAAGCAGGGAGAGGCTCGCGACGACGAGCGAGAGCAGCGTCACCGGCAGTCCGGCGGCGAGGAAGCGCATGAACGAGATCGGCGTCCCGCTCCGGTCGAGGACGCCCGCCGCGGCGACGTTCGCCGCCGCCGCGATGAGCGTCGCGTTGCCGCCGAAGCACGCGCCGAGCGCGAGCGCCCACCAGAGGGCGTCGTCGAACTCGTCGGCGCTGAGGGCGTCGACAACGGGGATCATCGCCGCCGTGAAGGGGATGTTGTCCACGAGCGCCGATCCGCCCGCGGCCCCCCAGAGGATCACCAGCCCTTCGGCCGTGCGCGACCCGCCGGTGACGTCGGCGAGGGCCTCTGCGATCCGCTCGATCACGCCGCGCTCCTCGAGGCCGCCGACCATCACGAACAGGCCGATGAAGAAGAAGAGCGTCGCCCACTCGACCCGCTCGAGCGCGTGCTCGACGTCGTCTGCGGCGACGAGCAGCATCACCGTCGCCCCGGTGAG
>DATHTC010000347.1:0-12188 GCA_035463735.1 Gaiellaceae bacterium
CCGCGGGAGAGGAGCCGTGGACGCCGCGCCGCGATGCCGGGGGAGGGCTCGACGCGGCGTCCGCCGCTCCCGGGCCCGCTACCGCACGGGCACCGCCTCGCCCGCGAGCACCGGCGAACGTGTCCTGCGAGAACCGGTGCAGGGTGCGCCCTGCACGGCGGCGGAGCTCGGCGGCCGTGTACGCGAGGCGAACATGGCCGTACCGAACCACCGCTGCCTGAGAGGCGCCTGAGAAGTTCCTAGGAGTTCGGTGAGCGCACGCCCGTGCGCGCATGGCGCCATGCCCAATCGGCATGAACCGGCCCGGCGGCCGGGCGTCTTACGAAGTACACCGACCATCAACGCAGCGGTCTTCCCGCCGGGAGGGCGCGGCGGCCGTCCCGATCACGGCATGCCGCGCTGCCGGCGGCGCACCCTCACACAGGGCGGGCCTCCCGGGTGCCGCTCTGGGGCCTGTCGCAGCGCGGCGCGCCGCGCCCTGCCTCGGGAACGACCGGCGAAAGGAGTGACGATGCGGAGAGCGATCCTGGGGACGCTCGCGGCGGGCGCGCTGGCCGCGCTCCTGGCCGCGCAGGCCCTGGCCGCGCCGGCCGTCCGGCAAGGCGGGACGCTGCGCGCGATGTTCGCGACGGACGTCGACTTCATCGACCCGTCGCTCGCCTACTACGCCCACTCGTGGGAGATCATGGGCGCGACGGGGGCCAACCTGCTCCGCTTCGCGGACGCCGAGGGCTCCGCCGGCTCGCGCCTCGTGCCCGAGGTCGCCGCCGGCTTCCCGCGCGTGTCCCCGAACGGGCGGACGTACACGTTCACGCTGCGGCGCGGCTTCCGCTTCTCGAACGGCCGCCCCGTCACCGCGCAGGCGTTCTCGTGGGCGATCGACCGTGCCCTCAACAACCAGCAGCAGTCGCCCGCGGGCCCGTTCGTCGCCGACATCGTCGGGGCGCAGGCGGTGCTCGACGGCAGGGCGCGGCACGCGTCCGGCGTCGTGGTCACGAACGGCGGCTACGGCCTCCGGATCACGCTCACCAAGGCGGCGCCGGACATCCTCACGCGGCTGGCGATGCCGTTCTTCCAGGCGATCCCGACCTCGGTCGGCATCCAGCCGCAGGGCGCGAAGGCGCCGCTCCACTCGGCGGGGCCGTACTACGTCGCCTCGTGGCAGCCGAACGCGCGGCTCGTGCTGAAGCGGAACCCGTACTACAAGCGCAACAAGTTCGCGACGCGGGCCGCCAACATCAACGAGTTCGTGTTCGACGCGAACGTCGCGCTGCCGGCGCAGGTGCTGCGGATCCGCGCGGGGCAGTCCGACTACGGCGCCGAAGGCGTCGACCCGGGCGCGCACGCCGACCTCGCCCGCCAGTACGGCGTCAACCGTGCCCAGTACCAGGTACGGCCTGTGCCGGTGACCTACTACATCTCGATCAACACGACCCGCGGCCTGTTCCGCGACGTGAACGTCCGCAAGGCGGTGAACCTCGCGATCGATCGGCAGGCGATCCTCGCCCAGCGCGGGTACCTGGCCGGCAAGCGCGCCGACCAGATCCTCCCGCCGGGGATTCCGGGCTTCCGCGACTTCCAGGCGTGGCCGCTCCGCTTCAGCGAGCAGAACCTCGCCCGGGCGCGGCAGCTGATGCGGGGGCGCACGACGAAGGCGCTGATGCTCGCCGGCAACCGCGGTGCCAGCCTCACGATCCCGCAGATCGTCAAGTTCAACCTGGCGAAGATCGGGATCGACATGGAGACGCGCCACCTGGCGACCGGGCCGCTGTCGGCGACCGCGGGACGCCGGGGCGAGCCGTTCGAGTTCTACCTCGGCGGCTGGCAGGCGGACTACCCGGACCCGAGCAACTTCCTCGACGTGCTCCTGAACGGGAACAACATCCACGAGGCGAACAACAACAACCGGGCCTACTTCAACGTCCCCGCGATCAACCGCCGGCTCGAGCGGGCGGCGTCGATCTCGGGCGCGCGGCGGTACCAGACCTACGCGCAGCTCGACCAGGACATCACCACGAAGTACGCGCCGTGGGCCTCGCTCTCGTACGCGAACAACCGCGACTTCGTGTCGGCGCGGGTGGGCTGCTACCAGTACCACCCGACCTACTCGTTCAACCTCGTGACCGCCTGCCTCAGGTAGTCGCGTGACGTGCGGGGGCGGCACCGTCCGCCCCCGCAAACCTCCGTCCCCGCGCGGCGTCTAAGCCAGAAGAGGCCGGTGGCGTGGCCGTCCGCGCTCCGATATCGTCTCGCCGCCCCGAGGGGCAGAGGAAGCCATGTTCCGGTACCTGATCAGACGAGTCCTGTGGGCCGCCGTTCTCTTCGTGGCGGTCACGATCGTCACCTACATCATCTTCTTCATCACGCCGGCCGACCCCGCGAAGCTCGTCGCGGGCCGCGGCGCGACCGAGGCGGACATCGAGCGCGCCCGGAAGTTCATCGGCCTCGACGACCCGGTGCCCGTCCAGTACTGGCACTTCCTCAGCCGGCTGATGCCGATCAGCTTCGTCGACGGCCCCCACCTCAAGGAGCCGTCGCTCGGCTTCTCGTTCGCCACGCGCCAGGACGTGAACGACATCGTGATGGCGGCGGCGCCGGTGACCGCGTCGCTCGTGTTCGGCGGCGCGATCGCCTGGATGCTCGTGTCGGTGCCGGTCGGGATCCTCTCGGCGCTGCGCCCACGCTCGCTCTTCGACCGGGCGGCGATGACCTTCGTGCTGATCGGCGTGTCGGCGCACCCGGTCTGGATCGGGCTGATCTTCGCCTACTTCTTCGGCTACAAGTGGGGCGAGTACACGCACCTGCCGATTACCGGCTACGCGGAGGCGATCAACCCGTCCACGGCGGAGGGCGGCCCGGTCGAGTGGTTCCGCCACATGATCCTGCCCTGGGCGACGTTCGCGATGCTGTTCTCCGCGCTGTACGTGCGCATGATCAGGGCGAACGTGATGGAGACGATGAACGAGGACTACGTGCGGACCGCGCGTGCGAAGGGCGCGCCCGAGTCGGTCGTGCTCCGCTCGCACATCCTCCGCAACGCGATGCTGCCGGTCGTGACGATCCTCGGCATGGACATCGGCCTCGCACTCGGCGGCGCGATCTTCACCGAGTCGGTGTACTCGCTCCCGGGCCTCGGGAACATGGCGATCCGCTCGATCGAGAACCTCGACCTGCCGGTGACGCAGGGGATCGTGGTGTTCGCGACGCTCGCGGTGATCACGTTCAACCTGATCGTCGACCTGCTGTACGCGGTGATCGACCCGCGCATCCGGCTCGAGTAGCGAGGGGGCTACGGCGGAGCTCGACGCGGGTCTTCGAGCGCCTGCGGGACGTCCTCGCCGAGTACGCCCCGCCGCTCGTCGAACGGAGGCGCGAGGCCGGCGGCAAGCGCGCGTACGAGCTCTGGTCGGAGCGGCCGGTCGAGATCGACGGGCGACGCCGCGACGGGCTCTCCTTCGCGGCGCTGATCGTCCAGAAGGGGTACGTCGGCTTCTACTACATGCCCGTCTACTCCGTAGTCGCCACGGAGGCCGGATCGCCGCCCGCACGGATGCCGCTGCGAGCGGCGGCCCGCACGCTGTCGGCATGGCACGGTTCAAGGAGTTCCGCTTCCCCGTCGCCGTCCGCTGGGGCGGTGGCAAGCGCGTGGTCGCCTCGGTCGCCGGCAAGCCCGAGCTCGAGGTCGCCACGCCGCCGGAGTTCAAGGGCGGCTTCGAGGGCCTGTGGAGCCCCGAGGATGCGCTCGTCGCAGCCGCGGCGACCTGCTTCGGCGTCACCCTCGTCGCGGTCTGCGACCGCGCGGAGGTGCCGCTGCGCGACTTCACGATCGACGGTGTCGGGCTGATGGGCGGCCGCGAGGACGACACGTTCGGCTTCACCGCGATCGAGCTCACGGCGGCGATCGAGACGGAGCCCGGCTACGAGGTCGCGATGAACGAGGCGGCGGAGCGTGCGGAGGCCGGCTGCTTCGTCTCGCAGGCGCTCTCGGTCCCGGTCCGCCTCGAGCTCGACGTGCGGGCGCGCGTCGCCGCGTAGGTATCCCTCGCGGCGGCTCGCGCGTCCATTGGTCGGACACCGACCGAAGGAGGACACGATGCAGCGCAACATGGGGACCGCCGACCGGCTCGTGCGGGGGATCCTGATCGCGCCTGCGGCGACGATCGCAGCCGTCGCGGCGGGCGCGGCCACGCTCGCCGGCGTCGTCCTGCTCGTGCTCGCAGCGATCATGCTCGTCACCGCGCTCACGGGCTTCTGCCCGCTCTACCGGCTGTTCGGGATCGACACGCTCGGCCGCGGGCGCGTGGCGCACCGCTAGGCGCGTGGCCCTGCAGCGGGACACCGAGGGCCTCGGCGCGGACGCGTTCGAGGCCCTCGCCGCGGCCGAGACGCCCCGGCTGCTCCGCTTCGCGCGGTCGCTCGTGAGAGACGCGTCCGCGGCCGAGGACCTTGTGCAGGAGACGCTCGCGCGGGCGTGGGAGCGCCGTGGGACGTTCCGCGGCGAGAGCGCGCCCGCGACGTGGCTGCACCGGATCCTCCACAACCTGGCCGTCGACCGCGCCCGACGGCACGCCCGCGAGGTCGTGGTCGCCGACGTCGAGGAGCGGTGGCGCGACGACGCGTACACCGTCGACGCCGCGGTCGTGGTCGAGCGCGCGCAGTCGCGCGAGGAGCTGGAGGACGCGCTCGTCCGGCTCCCGTTCAGCTACCGGAGCGCAGTCGTCCTCCACGACGCCGAGGGCTGGACGGCGGCGGAGATCGCCGACCGCCTCGGCATCGGCCTGCCCGCCGCGAAGCAGCGGCTGCGGCGCGGGAGGATGCTGCTCGTCACCGCGCTCGCCGCCGGCGTGGAGCGGCGCGAGGCGCTGGAGGGAGTACCGATGCGCTGCTGGGACGCCCGTGCGCTCGTGTCCGACTACCTCGACGGCGGCCTCGGCGCGCGGCGGCGCGCGCGGCTCGAGCGCCACCTCGAGACTTGTCCGACCTGCCCGCCGCTCCTCGCCTCCGCGGTCGGCGTGCGCGCCGCGCTCGGCGCGCTCCGCGACCCCGACGCCGTCGTCCCGCCCGCGCTCGCGGCCCGGCTCGAGGCGGCCCGCGACGGCCGGCGGGGGGCCGCGTCACCCGCCGGCCGCCGTCGTTGACGGCCCGCTCAGGCCGTGACCGTGACGAGGTTGCTCTCGCGGCTCACCGCTGCCGGGAGCTGCGGCGTGAGCGTGACGACGGCGCGGATCTCGTCGTCGGCGATCGACGCGAGGGCGTTGTCGTCCTCGTCCAGGTTGGCGAATGCGATCGTGCGCGTCTTGACCCGGTGCGTCGAGGCCTGGCCGTTCGACGCGATCGACGAGAGGGCGAACAGGCCGATGTTGACCGGGTCGTCGCCGGCGCCGGCGTCGTCGAGGTCCTGGCCGGTGTCGTCGCCGATCAGCTTCCACGTCTCCCAGTAGGGCAGGTTCGTGAGCTGGTCGTACGTGCTCCAGCTCACGTCGTACTCGAACGTGATCACGGCATTGGCGACGTCCCTCTCGATGCTCAGGGTGATGTTGCCCAGGCTCGCCACGGCGTTTCCTCCTCTCGGGGGCCGCCCCTGCGGCCCCGCGGTTGACTGCCGTCGACGCTACGACGGCGGCCCCCGGCACCGTTAGCGGGGTTTCCCTACAAAGCTCGCCCCGGCCCCCTACGGGGCAGGGGCCCGCGGCCGGTGGGAGTCAAAGGCACCGGCCGCGGGCGGCTCCCCTGGGGGAGCGGGTCGCTACGTGAAGACGATCTCGCCTCCGGCGGCGAGTCCGAAGAAGTCGCCGACGGTGAGGATCCCGTCGACCTGCGGGACGAAGTCGTCCATCGTCAGCCCGAACATGTCCACGCTGGCCTTGCAGGCGTAGAGGCGCGCGCCCGAGTCGGACAGCAGCTCGACGAACTCGCGCACGGGCGGGATGTCGAGCTTCTCCATCTGCCTCGCCATCATCCGCGTCGCCAGCGCGGACATGCCGGGCAGGGCGCCGACGAGGGTCGGGATGTGCATCCCGGGATTGCCGACCGTGGCGACCTTGACGTGGTCGACGCGGCTTTCGCGGATCGCGTCGAGGCCGAAGAACGTGAAGAACACGTCCGCCTCGATCCCCTCCATCCGCGCCCCGTTGGCCATGATCAGCCCGGGGTAGATCCCCTCGAGCGAGCCCTTCGAGATCACGATCGCGACCTTCTCGATCGTCTTCGGCTCGGCGAGCTCGACGGGGACGGGGGCTTCGAGCAGCTCGGTCATCGTCTCTCCTCCTAGATGCAGCCGTGCGGCTTCGGGATCCCGCCGATCTTCGCGGCGAGCTTCGCCGGGCCCTTCGGGAACAGCGCGTACAGCTCCTTCACGGGCACGCCGGACTCCTTGCCGAGTGCCCGGATGGTGGGGGCGGTGCCGGTCGTCAGGTAGCGCTCCCGCATGAACCGGACGACCTGCCAGTGCCGCTCGGTCAGCTCGGGGATCCCGTTCGCGGCGGCGATCTCCTCGCCGATCTCCTCCGTCCACGCGTGCGGGTCGGCGAGGAACCCCTCGGCGTCGGTCTCGTACAGCGTCGTCGTCATCGTCTCCTCCGTTCTAGGCCGCCGCGCGGCGCTTGCCGGCGGTGGGCATCGCGGGCCCGATCACCGGGAGCTCCCGTCCGGGCAGCAGCGCGTGCCAGTAGAGCCACTGGAACGCGAGCTTCCCGAGGTGGTTGACCCGGGACTCGCGCAGCAGCGACAGCGGGCCGAGCGCCGTCGGGAAGCGCCCCGCCAGCGGCTCGGTGTCGTAGTTGAAGTCGATCAGCAGGGCCTTGTGGAAGCCCGTCTCGATGAAGCAGTTGGCGTGGCCGTCGTAGCCGGCATCGAGCTCCTCGGCGGCGAGGAAGCGTCGGATGTTCTCCGTGAGCACCTCGCCCTCGAAATGCGTCACCGACCCGGCTTTCGAGGTCGGGACGTCGGTGGCGTCGCCGAGCGCGAACACGTTGGGCGCGGCCCTGGCCTGCAGCGTCCGCGGGTCGGTGGGGACGAACCCGAGCGCGTCCCCGAGACCCTCGGACCGCTCGACATACTGCGCGCCGCCGTGGAGCGGCACGGTCGCGAGCAGGTCGTAGGGCAGCTCGCGCCCGTCGTACGAGACGAGCAGCCCGTCGCGCACCTCGCCCGCGTTGAACTCCGTCACGAGCTCGATCCCCTTGCCGGCGAGCAGGCCCGCGAGGTGCTGCGAGGCGACGGGCTTCGTGAACGCGCCGTCCAGCGGCGTCGCGAACACGAGCTCCGTGCGGTCGCGCACGCCCTGCTCGCGCAGGTACCAGTCGGCGAGGAACGCGAACTCGAGCGGGGCGACCGGGCACTTGATCGGCATGTCGACGAGGTTCACGACCAGGCGGCCGCCCCGGAAGCGCGCGAGCTCGTCGCGGAGGGCGGTCGCGCCCTCGAGCGTGTAGAAGGTGAACGCGCGGTCGGCGTCCTCGAGGCCCTCGGTCTCCTCGGGCTGGAGGCGCGCGCCCGTGGCCACCACGAGCACGTCGTAGGGGAGGGTCTCGCCGTTCTCGAGCTCGACCCGCTGGTCAGGGAGCGACACCGTGCCGACGTCCGTCTCGTGGAACGCGACGCCGCGGTGGAGCTGGCGCGCGCGCGGCCGGACGATCTCGTCGGGCTCGGCGAGCCCGAAGGGGACGAAGAGGAGGCCGGGCTGGTACACGTGGCGGTCGTCGCGGTCGACGACGTGGATCTCGGCGCGCGCCCCCAGCTCGCGCTGCAGCCGGTTCGCCACCATCGTCCCGCCCGTGCCGCCGCCCAGGATCACGATCCGCGCCGCGCTCACCTCGCACCTCCGTGTTCGACTCCGCCCGCACTGTCGCTTCGTCGGCCGCCGGTGACGAGCGGGGCGCCGCGGATGCGGCGTGCGGTCAACTACGCAACCGAACG
Organism: Gaiellaceae bacterium; assembly: GCA_035463735.1. Classification (GTDB taxonomy): domain Bacteria; phylum Actinomycetota; class Thermoleophilia; order Gaiellales; family Gaiellaceae; genus DATHTC01. The sequence goes on from DATHTC010000347.1 coordinate 7,918, forward strand.
GTTGTGTGATGCGCTACGTTCCGCGCGTGCTCCCGCATCCGCTTCCCGCCGAGCTGGCTGAGCTGATCGCGAGGCGCTTCCGCGCGATCGGGGATGCGACCCGCATCCGCATCCTCGATCGGCTGCAGGACGGCGAGGCGTCCGTGCAGGAGCTCACGGCGCTCGTCGGCTCGACCCCGCAGAACGTGTCGAAGCACCTCGGCGTGCTCGCCGCGGCGGGGATCGTGGCCCGGCGCAGGCAGGGCGGGTACACGCTGTACCGCGTGGCCGACGACGGGGTCTACGAGCTCTGCCGCCACGTGTGCGGGAGCCTCGAGCGCCAGCTCGACGAGCTCGAGGCGCTCGTGCGGGCGCCCGTTCCGTAGTTCTCCGCCGCGACTGCGGCCGGGCACCGATGCCCGCGTGCATGGGCTCCCCGAGTCTCGGGTATCGGTACCGGAGCGGCGCGCCGCCGCGCGCCCGAGGCGTGAGGAGGGCGAGATGGCAGTCACAGGCGCAGCGAAGGAGCGGACCGAGACCCCGCGTGTCGCCAGGACCCGGCTCGAGACGGTGGAGGTGGGCGAGCGGTCGCTGGCCGCGTACTTCAACGTCGCTCCGGTCCACGTCCTGGAGGCCCTCGATCGCGAGGCGGAGCGGCTCCGCGGGGCGCGGATCCTCCAGCTCAACGCGACCCCGTACGGCGGCGGCGTCTCCGAGCTCCTGCGCTCCGGCGTCCCGCTCCTCGCCGACCTCGGCCTCGACGTCGAGTGGCACGTGATCACCGGCGACGAGCCGTTCTTCCGCGTCACGAAGGCGATCCACAACGGCCTGCAGGGAGACGAGCGCGAGCTCGCGCAGGCCGAGCGCGACGCGTACCTCGCCACCTCGGCCCGGAACGCCGAGCTGCTCGGGGACCACTGGGACTTCATCGTCGTGCACGACCCGCAGCCGGCGGCGATCCTCCCGCTGCGCGGCAAGGGCGACGCGAAGTGGGTGTGGCGCTGCCACATCGAGACGACGGCGCCGAACCCGTCCACGTGGGACTTCCTGCGCGGCTTCCTCTGCGACTACGACGCCGCCGTGTTCACGCTCGACGAGTTCATCCCGCCCGACCTGCCGATCGACCGCGTGGCGATCGTCCCGCCGGCGATCGACCCGCTGAGCCCGAAGAACCTGCCGCTCGCGCGGATCACGGCGCGTCAGGTGCTCGACTGGATCGGCGTCCGCCTCGACGCGCCGCTCGTCACGCAGGTGTCGCGCTTCGACCCGTGGAAGGACCCGCTCGGCGTGATCGACGCCTACCGGCTCGCCCGCGAGGAGGTGCCCGACCTCCAGCTGGCGCTCGTCGGGTCGATGGCGCTCGATGACCCCGAGGGGTGGGACCTCTACCGCGAGATCCAGGCCAAGGCCGCCGGCGACACCGCGATCCGGCTGTTCACGAACCTGAGCGGCGTCGGCAACATCGAGGTGAACGCGTTCCAGCGGCTCTCCTCGGTCGTGCTCCAGAAGTCGATCCGCGAGGGCTTCGGGCTCGTGATCTCGGAGTCGCTGTGGAAGGGCACGCCGGTCGTGGCCGGTCGTGCGGGCGGGATCCCCCTCCAGATGGCGGACGGGGCGGGCGGCGTGCTGGTCGACTCGACGGAGGAGGCTGCGGCGGCGATGGTCGAGCTGCTGCGGGACCCCGACCGCGGCGACGAGCTCGGCCGCACCGGGCGCGAGCGCGTGCACGAGCACTTCCTCCTCCCGCGCCTGCTCCTCAACGAGCTCGTGCTGCTGAACGCGATCGCGGGCAACGCGTCCCGCGACGTGCAGGTCGTGCAGGACCCCGTCTGCGGGCTCGTGCTCGACCCCGACCGGGACGGCCCGGCGCTCGAGCAGCACGGCGAGCGGCTGCGCTTCTGCTCCGACGACTGCCGTCGCCACTACCTCACGAAGGGGATCCCGGCCGCGGCGCGCGAGCGGGAGGTGTGAGCCCGGCAAGGGCGGATTCGGGGCGCGCTACCATTGAGCGCGCCCCGCCGACGTAGCTCAGCTGGTAGAGCACTTCACTCGTAATGAAGGGGTCCCCGGTTCGAGTCCGGGCGTCGGCTCTCACGAAAGCCCAGCTCAAGCGGGTTTTCGCTCTGGGAACAGCAGGTGGCGCTCGTCGCGTTCAATGCGCGCGACACGCCGGCCCCCGGCGGCGGAGGCGGAAAGGTGACCGGCCCCGGCCCCGGCGTCGGCCAGGGTCGTGTATGCGCCCGCCACATGAAGGATGCGCGTCCCGCGCCGAGGATGTGTCGGCGCACCGAGTGAGCACGGGACCTGCTAGAGGACGCTCGGCGATGCCGGGAGGTTCTCGAGGCTCCAGTGCCCGAACTCGTCGACTGAGACGAGCCTGTACTCGACCGCCTGTCGGTGTCGCGCGGACAGGGTCCGAGCCAGCCACACGACTCCCCAGACGAAGGCAGTCATTAGCGTCAACACCAGATGGAGGGCGTGGTTGGGCCGCCGAAGGCGCGAGACGGTGGCCTGTACCTCCCCCACCGACTCGATGGTCCACCCGGCGGCCACGAGGAGCCGGAGCTCGCGGCCCAAGATGTCCCGGCGCTCGTCCCAGCTCTTGCGGGGCAGCCGCGACGGCAGCGCCTCCTCCTCGAGCCGGCGGTTCGAGCTGACGGCGCGCAGATACGAGTAGAGGCCGGTCAGCCCCATCGATGTGTATGCGAACGCGTACACCCAGTATGGGCCGGTCGGCTCGGCCGACTCCGCGCTCGTCGTCTCGTCCGGGAAGAACGGAAGGGCGACGAGAAATGGCGCGCTCAGGACGATTCCGATCAACACGTCGGCGCGCGTCCTGAAGTAGCCGGCGACTCCGAAGCCGATCCCGATCGACCCGATCAGTGTCGCCTTCCAGACGCTCGCCCGCCGCTCGAGCGGCGGCAGTGCATCGATCAGCTCTCCGATGTTGGCGATCCAGCGTTGCAGGCGCTCGCGCGGCGTCGCCGATGTCGGCGCTCGCACACGCCGAGGCGTCCCCGCGCCTGTCGCCGAGCCGGACCTCAGCCGCGGCTTCGTCGAGAACGGCCCCGTCGAAATCAGATGCGCGTTGCGGTTCGGAGGTGGCCGCGTGCCCGAGCCCCTGCCCGCCCGGACGCGAGTTGCCACGCCGCCCACGACGACTGTGACGACAGCGCCGACCGTCGGCGGGAGGACGAGCTGCAGGAACCCCGAGAGGTCGTCTGCATTCACCGGCTCAAGAATCCCACCGCAGTTCACATCGTTCAATCCCCACAGACGATGCGCCACGGACCTAGGTCGGCGAGCTACCGCCGCAGGCTTGACTTGCCCTCGGACGTGCCGTTCGAGCCGACCCGCGGCGGTCCCAAGCCGTCTCGCGCCGGCTGAGCCTACGGGGTCGGGTGGGACGGCTTCCGCGCGATCGTCGCCACCTCGACGGTCTCCACGTCCGTAACCGGCGCGGGTGCTACTCGCTCATCTCTGGGACGGCTCGAGCTTCGAGCCGCGGGGCCCTCACGGGGGCCTCCCCAAGTGCGAAGCCCTTTCCCGCGGCAAGGGCTTGAACATCCCTTCTCGGAAACGTCGCCAGAGAGGGTCGAGGCGCGATGCGCGCGCCTCGACCCGCGTCAACCCGGTCAGCCGCCCGCGGCGCCCTCGACGTAGTCTGCGACCGCGGTTCGGTCGTCGTCGCTCAGCGACTCGGCGTAGCTCGGCATCGCGCCCGGTCCCTCGCGCATCGCCCGCTGGACTCGATCGGCCGAGGGCTGCAGATCGTCGAGGTTCGGGCCGATGCTTCCCGACGTGCCCGCGTCGGCGAGCGTGTGGCAGCTCCCGCAGGGCGGCTCGGCCTCGGCCGTGAAGAGCGTCTTCCACCCCGCCTCGTTCTCGTCCCGCTGCTCGGGCTGCGTGTTCCCGGCGGCATCGGTCGCGCGAGACGCGATCGGGTACGAGCCGGGCTCGGCCTCGAACACGTACGTGAAGCGGCGCCACGCGTAGCGACCGAGGTCGGCACCGTAGAACTCCGCCTCGTTCCAGCTCTGGCCGCCGTCCGTCGAGACCTCGACGCGCTCGACTGGCTCGTTGCCGTCCGCGACCCCGACGACACGCACCGGCCCCACCGGAACCTGCGCCTCGTTGGCCGGGAGCGTGACGAACGACTTGACGTTGTGCTCCCAGCAGGTGGGCTGCGAGGGGTCGGAGTCCTCGCCGATCGGCCGCATCCGGTAGCTGCTGACCATGATGTCGGCGTCGGATTCCTGCTCGGTGAACGCGAGCCGCTTGAGGAACTTCAC
>DATHTC010000348.1:0-2465 GCA_035463735.1 Gaiellaceae bacterium
TCGTTCGGGCCGCCGGTGAACTCGAGGAAGCCGCCGCCGCTGAACGCCGGGAAATCGACGACGACGCCGATCCCCGTCGGCGGCAGCAGCCCGCCGCAGTCCTTGTCGCCGCCGGGCTCGTCGGCCCACCAGCCGAGCCAGCCGCCGGCGCCGTCGACGACGAGCGTGAAGAAGGCGACCCTCGCCGACCAGTGCGGCCGCACCTCGACGCGGACGTCGAACTGGTCCTGGGTCGCGCGGATCGGGACGGCGACCAGGATCGAGTGCACCGTCAGCCTCAGCACGCTCAGCTTGAATTCCCTGCCGATGTGGATGCGCGCGGCAAGCGCACCGTCGGCGGAGAAGCTGAAGCCGGCACCGTCGGTCAGCCGTGCCTCGAGGTCGGCGTTGAAACGCAGTCCCTCGCGCAGCCGCGATCCCTTCTCGCCGAGCGAGCGGAACCAGCGGTTGGTGATCACGAGCCCGAGCCCTTCGATCGTCGCGATCGCCTCCGCGCTCGGCTCGCCCAGCTCGCGGAGATGCAGTACGGCGCGGACGTTGCGCGCGACGATGCGCGTGTCGTACGGCGGCCCGAAGACGACGTCCGGCTCGTCGCCTGTCGTGTCGCGCGCGATGCGCACTGTCGCCTCGTTCGTCGTCGCAGGCACCGGCGATCCCGGACGCGGCTCGATCGCGGCGTTCCACGTTCCCGCGCCGCCGTCGTAGCCGAGCCCGAGCCGCACGCCGGGCTCGACCCGGGCGACGTAGTTGGTCGAGGTGCGAACCTCGTAGCTCTCTGCATCGACGCTCGGGTGCACCCACGCCTCGAAATCGGTGACGGTGCGGCCGCCCGACGGCCGGCGCTGCGAGCGGATCAGCACGCTCAGCGCGAGCTCGGGAGCGAACCCGCCGCGAAGATCAGGCCCGCTTGCGACCTCGAGGTCGCCGTCGTCGTCGATGCTCAACGGGAGCGTGATCGGGATCCAGCCGGAGCTGCGCTCGCGCAGCGCCTTCCACTGCGGCGACGCGGTCGGCGGGTCTGGCGTCGGCGGCGGCTCGAGCGCGGCGATCTTCAGGTCGCCCGCGTTCAGCGCGGCGAGCGTCTCCGGCGCGACGATCAGCAGCGCCACGAGCAGCGCCAGCATCCGGCTGCTCTCGTCGCCGGCGCCGAACAGCTCGTCCCAGAAGCTCTCGTCGACGAGCTCCGGCGTCGCGAGCATGAAGTCGCGCAGCTTCTCGAAGTCGAAGTGCGCGCCGACGTGCGGGTTGTCGACGATCGCGCCGGCGAGGCTCATCATCGACGCAAGCCGGGGGAACTTGATCCGCAGCACCTCGATCACGAGCATCTGCACGAGGTCGGCGCCGGCGTCGGCAACGGGCGAGAGGATCACCTCGGCGAGGTGCTCGAGGTCACGTCCCCACGCGCGCAGCGCGCTGCAGAGCTCCTGCTGGCTTGTCACCGTCAGCGTGCGCAGCGCGTCGGCGAGAAGGTCTTCGATGATCTCGACGATCTCGTCGGCGTTTGCGATCGCGATTCCCGCTGCCAGATACGGCGCCGACTTGACGAGGCCCGACTTGGCTTCGCGGAGCGCCTCGCTCGTGTTGAGCGTGACCGGGCCGAACAGGGGGACGGGCGGGATCCCGTCGCTCACGTCAGCACGACCTCGGAGCGGAGCACGTGGCGGTCGGCGCTCGGCTCGACACTGCCGACCGGGCAGCGCAGCTCGTGGATCACGGCCAACGACGAGCCGGCGAGCCTGAACGAGATCACCGCCAGTAGCCCGAGCCCGACGAACATCCGCGCGAAGCGCTCGAGATCGGCGTCCTGCAGCGCGGCCGTCATCTTCAGCGACTTGGCCGGATCCCATCCCGGCCACGGCTCGTCGACCTCCTGCGCGGCGTAGTCGTGCATCGGGTCGTCGACCGGCTCGACCGTGTACGTCCATCCCGGCGTCGCGAGCCCGTATGCCTCCGCGACCGGCGTTGGGATCGCCGCCGGCCTCGACACGCCGTCGCGCGCGAGCCGGCCGAGCAGCACGTCGCGGGCATCGTCCCAGGCGAGCGTCGAGCCGGCGGCGGGTGCCGAGAGGAGCTTCGTCTTGTCGGCGTTCGACAGCTGCGCGAACCCGGAGGTCTCGCGGATGCGCTCGAGCCCGAGCCGCATGATCAGCTCGCTGAACATGCTGATCGCGGTGTTCTTCGCCTCGAGGTTCTTCGCAGCCGACGCGGTCAGCTGCGCCGCGCGCGTCGTGACCCCGCCCTCGGTGCGCGTCAGCCGCGAGGTGAACCCGTAGTGGACATCGCCCGACAGCAGCACGACCGGGTGGTGCGCCGCGATCCGCGCGAGCAGGTCCTGGTGGTTCGCGGTCACCCCTGACCACGACTCGTAGTCGGCAAAGCGCGCGCCCGTGTCCGGCTGGATCAGCTGGAACAGCGGCTGCAGCACGTTTTCGACGAGGTCGCTGCCGAGCACCGGCGCGGCCGCG
>DATHTC010000349.1:0-3442 GCA_035463735.1 Gaiellaceae bacterium
TCAGCGCCACGAGCTGGAGTAGGTGGTTCTGGAAGATGTCGCGAATCGCGCCGGCCGGCTCGTAGTAGCTCCCGCGGCCCTCGATCCCCATCGACTCGGCGACCGTGATCTGGACGTGGTCGACGAACTGTCGGTTCCAGATCGGCTCGAAGATCCCGTTCGCGAACCGCAGCGCGAGCATGTTCTGGACGGTCTCCTTGCCGAGGTAGTGGTCGATCCGGAAGAGCTCCTGCTCGCGGAAGAAGCGGTGCAGCCGCTCGTCGAGCTCCTGCGCGGAGGCGAGATCGCGTCCGAACGGCTTCTCGACGATCAGGCGCGCCCAGCCGTCGCCGTCGCGGTCCTTCCGCTCCCCGAGCTGGTCGACGATCCCGGTGAACGCCTGCGGCGGGACGGCGAGGTAGTACAGCCGGTTGCCGCGCGTGCCCCGCTGCTCGTCGAGCTCGGCCGCCACCCGCATCAGCTCGTCGAGCCCCGAGTCGTCCGCGAAGTCGGTGGCGATGTAGCGGATCCCGGCCTCGAGCGGCCCCCAGACGTCGTCGCGGAACGGGTCGCGCCCGTGGTCCTTGACGGCGTCGCGCATCGCCGCGCAGAACGCGTCGGTCGACTGCTCCGTGCGCGCGATCCCGACGATCCCGACCTCGTCGGGAAGCAGGCGCCGGTAGGCGAGCGAGTAGAGCGCGGGGAAGAGCTTGCGGTGCGTGAGGTCGCCCGAGGCGCCGAAGATGACGATCACGCACGGCTCCGGCCTCCGGCCGAGCCGGAGGCCCTCCAGCAGCGGGTTCTCCTCGGCCGTCTGCGTCACCGCGGGTCCGGCCCCGCCTTCGCCTGCTCGACCGCGCGGATGGCATGGCCGCCGAACTGGTTGCGCAGCGCTGCCGCGACCTTGGCCGAGAAGTTGATCTCGCGGCGCGAGGCGAAGCGGGCGAAGAGCGAGGCGGCGAGCACCGGCATCGGCACGGCGTTGGCGATCGCCTCGTTCATCGTCCAGCGGCCCTCGCCGGAGTCCTCGACGTACGGGGCGATCTCCGCCAGGTCGCCGCCGCCCTGCTCGAACGCCTCGTGGAGGAGCTCGAGGAGCCACGAGCGGACAACCGAGCCGTAGCGCCAGATCCCGGCGATCTCGGCGAGGTCGAGCTCGTAGTCGCACTGCTGCATCAGCTCGAAGCCTTCCGCGTACGCCTGCATCAGCCCGTACTCGATCCCGTTGTGGATCATCTTCACGAAGTGCCCCGCCCCGGGCGCGCCAACGTGCGCGTACCCGTCTTCGGGCGCGAGGGAGCGGAAGATGGGCTCGAGCGGGCGCACGGCCTCCTCGTCGCCGCCGGCCATCAGGCAGAAGCCGACCTCGAGCCCCCAGATCCCGCCCGAGACGCCGACGTCGACGAAGCTCACGCCCTTCGCAGCCGCGACCTCGTGCCGCCGGACCGAGTCCTTGAAGTACGAGTTGCCGCCGTCCACGACCGTGTCGCCCGCGTCGAGCACGCCGAGCGCCTCCCGGAACGAGCTCTCGGTGATCTCCCCGGAGGGGACCATCAGCCAGAACACCCGCGGCGGGTCGAGCTGCTCCGCCAGCTCCGCGAGCGACGCGGCCGTCGACTCCTTCGCGGGGTCGTACGTCATCACCTCGTGCCCGTCCCGCTCCAGGCGCTCCGTCATCCCGGAACCCATCCGGCCGAGGCCCACCATGCCCAGTCTCATACGTCCTCCAGTCTCAGGCGAACGATGCGCCGGCCGCGCTCCTGCAGCGCCCCGAAATCGCCCGCCGCCTGCGCGGCGAACAGCCGGCGGAAGCCCAGGTCGCGGCCGGGGATCGGCAGCTCGTCGCCCAGCTCGTCGACGACCTGAACGAAGATCCCCGTGTCCGGGCCGCCCTTGTGCAGCTGGCCGGTCGAGTGCAGGTACCGCGGGCCGAGGCCCCACGAGACGGGTCGCCCCGACGCGCGGAGCCGGTCGAGCAGCGGGCGCAGGCGCGCCTCGTGTGCCGGGTCGACGAACGCCTGCACGAACACGTAGTCGCCGTCGCGCGCCTCCGAGAGCAGCGCGTCGAGGTCGCCCTCCGGCGCGAGCGACGGCTCCTCGCCGGCCGCGAGCACCTCCTTCGTCTTGTCCTTCGCCGCCTGCACGTCGGGCTGGTCGAAGGGGTCGATCCCCAGGACGTGGCCGGCGACGGCGGTCGCGAACTCCCAGCGGAAGAACTCCTGTCCGAGCTCGTACGCGTCCTCCAGGCGCGCCTCCGGGTGCTGCGCATCCGGCCCGTCGTACGGCTCCACGATCGGCACGAGGCCCTTGCCCTGCTTCCCCGTCGACTCTGCAAGCAGCTGCTCGCACCAGAGCGCGAACCCGCCCGGCGCGTCGAGCACGACCTTGTCGCGGCCGTCGCGCCAGCCCTGCCCGAGCTCGAGCCCGAGCTCGAGCCCCGGGTTCCCGTCGGCGAGCATGCACGCCTCGCGCATCTCCTGCGCCCGCCCGAGCAGCCGGCGCACGTCGAGCCCCATCAACGCCGCCGGCACGAGCCCGAACGGCGACAGCGCCGAGTACCGGCCGCCGATCGTCGGCTCGCCGTGCACCACCGCGTCCCCGCGCGTCACCGCCCATGCCTCGAGGTCCGAGCCCGGATCGGTCACGGCCACGAAGCGGCCGCCGCCCGCGGCGAAGAAGTCCGCGTGGGAGCGCGTCTCGATCGTGCCGCCGGACTTGGAGGAGACGACGAAGAGCGTGCGAGCCGGGTCGAGACGATCGGCGAGCGCCCGCACCGCCCGCGGGTGGGTCGTGTCGAGGACGTGGAAGCGCTCGACCCCGAAGCTCCGCCGCAGCACCTCCGGAGCGAGGCTCGACCCGCCCATGCCCAGGAGGACGACGTCGTCGGGCTCCCCCGCCGCCTGCGCGAGGGAGAGGAGCTCGTCGACGCGCTCGAGCCGCCGCGAAGGCTCGTCCAGCCAGCCGAGCCACTGCGCCTCGTCGCCGCCGGTCCAGACGCCCGCGTCGCGCGCCCAGATCCGCTCGACGAGCCCCCCGTGCGTCATGCCGGCTGCAGCTGCGACACCTTCGCCTTGATCCCGTCGAGCAGCTCCTGGAAGGAGTCCGCGAACTTCTGCACTCCCTCCGTCTCCAGTGTGTCGGTGACCGACTCGTAGTCGACGCCGACGCGGGCGAGGTCGTCGAGGAGCTTGCGGGCGCCGCCGACGTCCTGCTCGAGCGTGTCCGCGACGGTGCCGTGGTCCTGGAACGCCTCGATCGTCTCGAGCGGCATCGTGTTGACCGTGCGCGGCCCGATCAGCTCGTCGACGTAGAGCGTGTCCGGGTAGTCGGGGTTCTTCGTCGAGGTCGAGGCCCAGAGCGGCCGCTGCGACGTAGCGCCCTTCGAGACGAGGAACTCCCACCGCTCGCCCGCGAAGGCCCGCTGGTAGTGCTCGTACGCGAGCTTCGCGTTCGCCACCGCGAG
>DATHTC010000350.1:0-3828 GCA_035463735.1 Gaiellaceae bacterium
CCGACCTCCTCGCGGACCCGGTCGGACCCGTTCGAGACGACGACCACCAGCTTGTCGGGACGGGCCGCGAGCGCGTTCTGGACGGCGTGCCACAGCAACGGGCGGCCGCACAGGGGGTGGAGCACCTTCGGCATCGACGACTTCAGTCGCTTGCCCTTGCCGGCCGCGAGCACGACCGCGGTCAGCGATCGGCGGGTCTTCGGCTGGGGCACGCGGGTCCTTCCGGTCACGAGGCACCCTGTTTGTACCCAGGACCGCCGTAGGTGACAAGGCTGCCGCTCAGGGCGCCTCCAGGAGCTCCGCCACGTCGGGTCTTGCGAGGAAGGACGCCCGGAGGTCCTCCGGGGTCGCCTCAGCGATCCCGAGGACGATGGCCCGGCCCGCCTCGCGATGGCGGCCGGCATCGCTCGATCGCCCGAGCTCGTCGAACGCTCGAGCGGCAACGCGGTGTCCCCGCCACTCGGCACGACGCTCACCGACGGCTGACGCTTCCGCGACCACCGCCGCCCCCAGCTCGGCGGCGTCGTCCCACCGTCCGCGCAGGAGCGCGGCGAGCGCGCGGGCGTGGGACCCCCACGGCAGCCAGATACTCGCGGTCCGAGGGAGCCGGTCCCCGACGCGGGCGGCCACCCGGTCGAGGCCCTCCGCATCCCCCGCCCACTCGTGTGCGAGGACCTCGGTCCGCGCGGTCCACGCGACGTCGAGCATCGCGTCGCTGAGCTCCTCGGCCCGAGCGAACACCCGTGCCGCGCGGTCACGGTCCCCATCGGTCGTGGCAGCGAACGCGGCGAACGCCAACACGAGCGGCCGCTGGAAGTTCCCCCCGAGCGCCTCGCACTGGGCAACGGTGGTCGGCACGGTGTCTCGGAGGCGGTCGAACGCCCAGGTCTCCACGACGACGTCGTGCATCACGTTCCGCCCGATGATCTCGCCGCGCGGCGCGCCGAGCTCGCGGAGGATGGCCATGCCCTCGGCCGCGTCTCGGATCGCGGCGCCGAGCCGTCCTGCCGACAGCGCAAGCTCGGCGCGGTCGTACAGCGCGAACGCCAGATCGCGTCGGTTGCCGATCTCGGTCGAGATCGCGATCGACTCCTCGACCGCGGACGTCCCCTCGTCGTGGCGACCGATGAGTCCCAGCAGCCACGCGACCATGTAGCCGTTGTGCGCGACCATCGGCTTCTGCCCGAGCTGGCGCAGCAGCCGGTCGGCCTCGAAGCCGTGCTCGAGACCGGACTCGAACGGGCCGAGGAAGAAGTAGGTCTCGCACAGGCCGTGATGGGCGAGCGCCTGGCCCTCGACGTCGCCCCGCTCGATCGCCACGCGGAGCGCCTCCTCGTGATACCGGAGCGCCTCGCGGAACGCGCCGCGGCCGAACTGCGTGGTCCCAGCGGTGTAGAGGAGGCGCGCCTCCAGCTCGTGCGCCCCCACCGCGCGCGCGGCCTCGAACGCGACCGGCAACAACGCCTGCGCCTCGTCGTACCGGTCGAGCAACCACAGCGCGTCGGCCAGTCCCGCGAGCGCGGCCGCCTCCGCCTCGACGTCCCCGACGGCACGGGCCGCGGCGAGCGCCGCCTCGTGGTCGGCGCGCGCCTCCTCCGGACGGCCGAGCTGGTCGTACGCTCGTCCCCGCGCGAGCGCGACCTGTGACCGTAACGCGTGCTCGCCGCACCGCTCGACGGCGGCCGCGGCGCGGTCGAACCACTCGATCGCGACGTCGGCCGCGAACACCCGGAGGTGCCGGTTGCCGGCGGCGAGCGCGTATCGCGCCGTGCGCGCGTCGTCGCCCGCGAGCTCGCTGTGGTGCGTGAGGATCTCGGCGAACTCGTCGACCCGACCGCGCGTGGCGGTCTCGATCCATGACGCCACGCGCTCATGCGCGTCGGCCAGACGCGCACGGGGCAGGCTCGCGTACGCCACGTCGCGCGTGAGGATGTGGTTGAAGATCAGCTCCCGCTCGCCACGGATCGACGACGTGCCCCGCTCGAAGACCAGCTCCTTGCGCAGCAGCCCCTCGAGGGCGTCCCTAGCCGATCCGAGCGCACGGACCGCGCCCTCCCAGAACACGCGGCCGACGACCGACGCGTCCTGGATCGCTCGCTTCTCGGCCGGACCGAGCAGGTCGATCCGCGAGGCGATCACGCCTTGCACCGTGTCGGGCAGCGCCGACGGAGGCGGGCGCACGAGCGTCCACCGGCCGACCCGCCGCTCGAGCGTACCGTCCTCGGTCATCATCCGCAGCAGCTCACCGGCGAAGAACGGGTTGCCCTCGGATCGGCGCAGCACCGGACCGACCACCTCGGCCGGCGTCTCGCCGCCGAGCAGGTGCTCGATCAGCTCGGTGCTCTCGCCCACCGAGAGCGGGGTGAGCGAGATCGTCGACGCGTTCGTGAGACCGCCGCTCCAGGACGACCGGCGCTCGAGCAGCTCCGGCCGAGCGGTGCACACGACGAGCGCCGGCCCCTGCGCGCGGCCGAGGACCGTCTCGATCAGGTCGAGCAGGCTGGGGTCCGCCCAGTGCACATCCTCGATCAGCGCGACGAGCGGGCCCTCGTCGGCGAGCGCCTCGAGGTACCGCTGCCACGCGGCCTCGATGATCCTGGTCGCGGCGGAGCGCTCGGCGCCGGCGAGCGGATCCGAGGGGACGACGACGCCGATCGAGGACAGCAACACCTCGGTCTGCCCCGGCTCGAGCCGCGGTCTCAGCCGCTCGCGTGCCTTCGCGAGGGTCTCCTCCGGCGCATCGTTGTCGACGATCCGCGCGTCCGCCTTGAGGATCTCGGCGAGCGGCCAGTATGTGAGGCCGTCCCCGTACGGGAGGCAGCGTCCGCGGACGACGCGAGCGCCGGCCCGGCCCTCGGCGAGCGCGCGGGTTAGCTCGTACGCGAGCCGGCTCTTGCCGATCCCGGGCGGCCCGACGATCGTGGCGAGGTTCGGCCGGCGCTCGTGCACGGTCCGATCGAACAGGAGGCGCAGCAGGTCCAGCTCGTGCTCCCGCCCGACGAACGGGGCGCCGCCGGCGGCGCCCCGCTCCGCCGGGGAGAGCTCCTCGTGGATCTCGAACGCCCGGAGCGGCGTCGCGATCCCCTTCACCCCGACCTCGCCCAGCGCCCGGAACCGGAAGACGTGGCGAGTGACGCGCCACGTGCGCTCGCCGACCACGATCCGCCCCGGCTCCGCGAGCGCCTGCAGCCGCGAGGCGACGTTCACCGCCTCGCCGGTCACGAGCCCCTCGTCGATCCCACCGCCGTGCGCGAACACCTCACCGGTGTTGATCCCGATCCGCATCGCGAGTGTCTCGCCGGCGCGGTGCACCACATCGCGGTTCAGCTCGTCGAGCCGGCGTTGCATCGCGAGGGCCGCGCGGACGGCCCGCTCGGGATCGTCCTCATGGGCGACGGGCACGCCGAAGAACGCGACGACCGCGTCGCCGATGAACTTCTCGACGGTGCCGCCGAATCGATCGATCTCCTCGGCCATCGCGTCGAAGTACGGGCCGAGGACGCGGCGGAGGTCCTCGGGGTCCAGGCGCGCCGCGAGCTCGGTCGAGGCCGCCAGGTCGGCGAACAGCGACGTGACGACCTTCCGCTCCTCGACCACGGCGACGGGCTCGAGCGCCTCGCCGCACGAACCGCAGAAGCGGAACCGGGCGGGGTTGGTGCTCCCGCACCTCGGGCACACGACGTCGATCACGGCGTCCTTCCTCGAGACCGTCGTGCGGGCGTTCCGGGGGGAGGAGTCGAACCTCCATCGAGGGCTCCAAAGGCCCGCGTCTTACCGTTAGACCACCCCGGAGTGCACCCGATTATCGCGCGTCGGCGGACCTCCGAC
>DATHTC010000351.1:0-3145 GCA_035463735.1 Gaiellaceae bacterium
GGTGGCGCTGCTCGTCGGCATGTACCTCGCCACCGGCCTCGGCACGACCCTGGGCTACCACCGACTCGCCGCGCACCGCAGCTTCGACGCCCATCCCGCCGTGAAGCTGACGTTCCTCGCCCTCGGCGCGATGGCGCTCCAGGGCCGCATCCTGAACTGGGCCGCGTGGCACCTCGAGCATCACGCGCACTCCGACCGCGACGGCGATCCGCACAGCCCGCGCGACGGCTTCTGGCACGCGCACCTCGGGTGGATCCTCCGCGCGACGCCCGCCGACCGAGAGCGCTACTGCGGGCGGCTGCTCCGCGACCGCGTCGTCCTGTTCGTCGACCGCACGACGGAGCTGTGGGTGCTGCTCGGACTCGCGATCCCGTACGCGGTCGCCGGCTGGACGGGCCTCCTCTGGGGCGGCCTCGTCCGCATCGCCGTCGGCAACCACCTCACCTTCGCGATCAACTCCGTCTGCCACACGTGGGGGTCGCGCCCGTTCCGCACGGGCGACGACAGCCGCAACAACTGGCTGATGGGGACGATCGGGCTCGGCGAGGGCTGGCACAACAACCACCACGCCTTCCCCGCATCGGCGTTCCACGGGATGAGCTGGCGCCAGCCGGACGTGACGGCGCTCGTGATCCGCGCGCTCGAGCGGCTCGGCCTCGTCTGGAACGTACGGCGGCCCTCGCCCACGGCCGTCGAGAGGCGACTGGCATGACGACGGTCACGGAGCGCGCGGCGGCTTCGACGCTCGCCTTCGTCCGCGACCTCGTCGCCGGCTACCGGCCGCGGGACTTCGAGGTGCGGCTGTGGGAGGGGAGCGTGCTGCCGGCGGAGACGGAGGCTCGGTTCGCGCTCGTGCTCACGCACCCCGGCTCGCTGCGGGCGATGCTGTGGCCGCCGTCGGAGCTCACGCTCGGCGAGGCCTACCTCCGCGGCGACGTCGAGGTGGAGGGCGACCTCGAGGCCGCGTTCCGGCTGGGCGACCACCTGCTCGTCGGCGGGACACCCCTGGGCCGGCGTCACCTCGTCCGGCTGCTGTCGCTGCCGTCCGCGGCGCGGACGCGCCCGTTCGCCGTGCCCGGCGACCTCGCCGCCCACTACGACCTGCCGGCCCCGTTCTTCGCGCTGTTCCTCGACGCGCGCATGCAGTACACCTGCGCGGCCTACGCCTCTCCCGGCGAGGAGCTCGAGACGGCCCAGGAGCGGAAGCTCGACCTCGTCTGCGCGAAGCTCGCGCTGCGGCCGGGCGAACGGCTGCTCGACGTGGGCTGCGGCTGGGGCGGCCTCCTCCTCCACGCGGCCGAGCGGCACGGCGCAGCGGGACACGGGGTGACGCTCTCGGAAGGACAGGCGGAGCACGCCCGCGCGCTCGGCGCCGACGCCGAGGTGGCCGACTTCTTCGCCCTCGACGACACGGCCGCCTACCACGCGATCGCCGCCGTCGGGATGCTCGAGCACGTCCCGCCCGTGCGCCAGGACGCGTTCTTCCGGCAGGCGCGCCGGCTGCTGCGCCCGGGCGGGCGGCTGCTCGTGCAGGCGATCGCGCGGCCGATCGACCAGCCGCGCCGGCGCGGCGCGTCGTTCCTGCGGACATACGTGTTCCCCGGCGCCGAGCTCGTCCCGATCTCGGACCTTCTCGCCGCCGCCGAGCGGAACGGGTTCGAGGTGCGCGACGTCGAGTCCCTCCGCGAGAGCTACGTCCTCACGACGCGTGCGTGGCGCACCCGCCTCGAGGCGCGACGCGACGAGGCGGCGGCGATCGCCGGCGAGGCCGCGGTGCGCCTGTTCCGCATCTACCTCGCCGGCTCGGCGCACGGCTTCGCGACCGGACGCGTGAGCGTGTTCCAGTCCCTGCTCGTCCTGCGGGAGGACGCATGAGCGATCCGAAGGCCACGACGCTCGCCGTCCTCGAAGAGCTGCTGGCGGGCCTCCACGCGCGCGATTTCGCCGTCCGGCTCTGGGACGGGACGGAGTGGCCGGCGGAGACCCCGGAGCCGCGGTGGACGCTCGTGCTCGCCCACCACGGCTCGCTTCGTGCGCTGCTGCTCCCGCCGACCCAGGTGGCGATGGGCGAGGCCTACGTCTACGGCGACGTCGACATCGAGGGCGACGTCCGCGCCGTGTTCGGGCTCGCCGACCACCTGCTCGCCCGCCCGCTCCCGCGCTCGACCCGTTTCCGCCTCGCACGCCGGCTCCTGACGCTCCCGCGCACGCGCGTCCCGCGCGAGGGGAAGCGGCAGCCGCCCGAGCCGCGGCTGCGCGCGCGGCGCTACTCGCGCGAGTACGACCGGCAGGCCGTGACCTCGCACTACGACCTCCCGAACGAGCTCTTCCCCCACTTCCTGGGCCGCACGCTCCTGTACACCTCCGCCTACTTCGAGTCGCCGGACGAGGACCTCGACACCGCGCAGGAGCGGAAGCTCGACCTCATCTGCCGCAAGCTGCGCCTGCGAGAGGGCGAGCGGCTCCTCGACGTCGGCTGCGGCTGGGGCACCCTCGCGGTCTGGGCCGCCGAGCGCCACGGCGTGCGCGTCGACGCGGTCACGCTCAGTCGGCCGCAGGCGGAGCTCGGGGCGGCACGGGCCGCCGAGGCCGGCGTCTCGGACCTCGTGCGCATCGAGGCGCGCGACTACCGGGACGTGACGGAGTGGGGCGCGTACGACAAGGTCGCTTCGATCGAGATGTTCGAGCACGTCGCGCCCCACCAGCTGCGCGACTACTTCGCGCACCTGCACCGGCTGCTGAAGCCAGGGGGCGTGATGCTCAACCAGGGGATCTGCCGGCGCATCGACTTCGACGCGGTGAAGCGGCGTGGCACCTCGTTCATCGAGCGCTGGGTGTGGCCGAACTGCGTGGTCGTGCCGGTGAGCGAGGCTCTGCGGGCGGCCGAGCTCGCCGGCTTCGAGGTGCGCGACGTCGAGAACATGCGCGACCACTACGTCCTCACGCTCACGCACTGGAGCCGCAACGTCGAGGCGGCTCGCCAGGAAATCACCGCGATCCTCGACGAGGAGGGTTACCGGCTCTTCCGTCTGTGGACGGCGGGCGCCGCCTACGGAAACGCGCGCGGACACGTCGGCGTGCACCAGGTGCTGCTCGCGAAGCCGGACGACGGCGTCAGCGGACTGCCGCTCCGGCGCGACCGGGA
>DATHTC010000352.1:0-1681 GCA_035463735.1 Gaiellaceae bacterium
GTCGTCGTCGCCGCCGCAGCCCGCGAGCGCGAGCACGAGCGCCGCGCCGACCGCCGCTGCCGTCTTCCGTGTCGTCGTCATGCCACTTCGGTTGCCCGTCGGCCGCGAGCGGAAACGCGGCCACCGCGCCCTACACTCGCGGCGTGGACGCGAACACCGTCGCCGCCCTCGAGCTCCCCGCGATCGCCGCACGGCTCGCAGGCGCCGCGGGGACGGCGCGGGGGGGAGAGCTCGCGCTCACGCTTGCGCCCTCCTCCGACCCCGGCGAGGTCGCGCGCCGGCAGGCGCTGACGGCCGAAGCGGTCGGGCTGCTCGACGAGGCGGCGGAGCCGCCGCTGCACGGGATCCACGACGTCCGCGCCGCCGCCGAGCACGCGCGGCGCGGCGGCGTGCTCGCGGCCGAGGCGCTCGCGCAGGTCGGCGCGACGGTCGAGGGCGGCCTGCGCACGCGCGCCCCGCTCGTCGAGCAGCGCGAGGCGGCGCCGCTCCTCGCCGCCCTCGCGGCAGAGATCGACCCCGGTCTCTCTCCGCTCGCGGAGGAGATCCGGCGCTGCGTCGAGGAGGACGGCTCCGACCTCCGCGACGGCGCCTCGCCGCTGCTCCGCAAGCTGCGCAAGGAGCTCCGCGCCGGCCGCGCCCGCGTCGCCGACGAGCTCCGCCGCCTCGCCCGCGCCCCCGGCCTGCGCGGGCACCTGCAGGAGGACTTCGTCACCGAGCGAGGCGGCCGCCCCGTGCTCGCGGTCAAGGCGAGCTCGCGGAGCAGCGTCCCCGGGATCGTCCACGACGCCTCAGGCTCGGGACAGACGCTGTTCGTCGAGCCGTTCGCCGTCGTGGAGCTGAACAACCGGCACTCGGAGGCCGCTGCGGAGGAGCGCGAGGAGGTGGAGCGGATCCTGCGCGAGCTCTCCCGGGCCGCCGGCGAGCGGGCCGACTCGCTCGAGGCGCTCGTCGAGGCGACCGGAGCGATCGACCTCGCGCTCGCCTGCGGGACGCTCTCCCGCGGCTGGCGCGGCGCGCCGGTCGAGGTGGCGGACGACGTGCGCGTGCTCGCCGCCCGGCACCCGCTGCTCGACCCGGGGGCGGCGGTGCCGATCGACCTCGACCTCGGCCGCCTCCGCGCGCTCGTGATCAGCGGGCCGAACACCGGCGGCAAGACGGTGGCGCTGAAGACGCTCGGGCTCGCCGCGTTGCCCCACCAGGCGGGGCTGCGCCCGCCGGCGGAGGAGGCCGCGCTGCCGGTCTTCGACCGCGTGCTCGCCGACATCGGCGACCAGCAGTCGATCGAGATGAGCCTCTCCACCTTCTCCGCGCACGTCCAGAACCTGGTCGCGATCCTCGACTCGGCCACGGAGCGGTCGCTCGTGCTCGTCGACGAGCTGGCGTCGGGCACCGACCCGGTCGAGGGCTCGGCCCTCGCGCAGGCGCTGCTCGAGCGGCTCGCGCGCCAGGCGCGGCTGGCGGTGGTGACGACGCACTACCCGGAGCTGAAGGAGTGGGCGAGCGCGACCGACGGGGCGGCGAACGCGGCGACGGCGATCGACCCGGAGACGCACGAGCCGCTGTACCGGATCGCGCTCGACCGGCCGGGCACCTCGCACGCGCTCGCGACCGCAGCGCGGCTCGGCCTCGACCCGGCCGTGGTCGAGGACGCGCGCGGCCGCATCGCGCCGGAGCGGCTGCG
>DATHTC010000353.1:0-1761 GCA_035463735.1 Gaiellaceae bacterium
CCGCCTGCTCGCGACGGTCTCGCCGCGCCGGCCCGAGGCGCGCGTCTCGTTCCGGCTTCCGCGCGCGGCCGTGGTTCGGATGGAGGCGGTGCGGACGGACACGGTCCGCGCAGGCCGCCCTGCGGGGGAGTCGATCTGGCGCACGGAGCGGCGGCTCGCGGCCGGCGCCCACGAGCTGGCCTGGAGGCCGGGCCGGGGCGTCGCGCCGCGCACGTACGTGCTGCGGCTGACGGCGACCGACGCCGCGGGGCGGCGGCGGACGTACGGCGCCTACCGGCCGGGGCGGCGCCCGGACGCGCCCGTCGTCCGCGTGCAGGGAGTCGACGTCGCGACGACGCGCTCGAGCTACGTACCGGGCGAGCCTGCCGACCTCCTGATCGCAAGCGACGCCCCCTCCCTCCGCGTGCAGGTGTTCCACTACGGCGCCTCACGGCCCGCCGACGAGGACCTGCACACGAACGGCGTCCCGGTGACACCGCCGGTGGGCGTCGACTGGCGCCACCGGGACGCCCCGGGACGCCTCCGGCTGCTGCGCGCCGGGCGCTGGCGCAGCGGCCTCTACTTCGTCCGCGTCGCCGCCGCCGACGGCCGGGTCGGCTACGCGCCGTTCATCCTGCGACCGCCCCGCCTCGGCGCGGAGCGCGTGGCGGTGGTGCTCGCCACGAACACGTGGCAGGCGTACAACTTCCACGACGCCGACGGCGACGGCTGGGGCGACTCGTGGTACGTGAGCGACGCGATCCGCGCGGTCGAGGCGACCCGTCCGTACCTCGACTTCGGCGTCCCGTTCCGGTTCAAGGACTGGGACCTCGCCTTCGTCGCGTGGCTGAACCGGACGGGAAAGCGCGTCGACTTCCTCGCCGACGAGGACCTCGAGGCGGCCGGCACGGGCGACGCGCTGCGGCGCGCGTACGACCTCGTCGTCTTCCCCGGGCACGAGGAGTACGTGACGGCGCGCGCGTACGACGTCGTCGAGCGCTACCGCGACCTCGGCGGGAACCTCCTCTTCCTCGCCGCGAACAACTTCTTCTGGCGCGTGCGCCGCGAGGGCACGCGGATCGTCCGCGAGCGGCTGTGGCGTGAGCTCGGCCGCGACGAGGCGGGCCTCGTCGGCGTCCGCTACGTCGGCTCCGACCAGGGCCAGCGGCAGGCGCCGTTCACGGTGGTCGGCGCCGCCGAGGCGCCGTGGCTCTTCGCCGGCACCGGCCTGCGGGACGGGGACACGTTCGGTCGCTACGGGATCGAGATCGACGCCCGCAGCCCGGCCACGCCCGCCGGGACGCGGGTGCTCGCGCACGCACCCGACCTGATGGGGCCGGGGCGCTCGGCCGAGCTGACGTACTACGAGACCGCGGCCGGGGCGCGCGTGCTCGCCGCCGGCGCGATCAACTTCGTCGCCTCCATGACCGACCCGCGCCTGGAGCGCATGGTCGAGAACGCCTGGCGGCACCTGACGGCGCCGTGACGCGCGCGCCTACTCGTGGTCGTAACGGTAGAAGCCCTCGCCACTCTTGCGCCCGAGCTTCCCGGCCTTCGCCATCGCGACGAGCCGCGCCGGCGGTGCCATCCGCGGTTCACGCAGCCCCTGCCACAGCGCCTCCGAGGCGTGCACGTGGACGTCGATCCCGACCAGGTCGACGAGGGTCGCAGGCCCCATCGGCCAGCCGGCCCCGTGACGCATCGCGGTGTCGAGGTCCTCCGGGGTCACGCCGGCCTCGTCGAGGACGCGGACGCAGTCGTTCAGGAGCGGGATCAGGATCC
>DATHTC010000354.1:0-3353 GCA_035463735.1 Gaiellaceae bacterium
AGACGCGCTCGCGGAGGCGCGGTACGCGCCGCCGGCGCGCGCCCGCGACGCCGCGCGGCGGGCCCGGCGCGAGCTGACCTCGGTCGAGCGTGTGCTGCGGAAGCGGCTCACGAACGCGGAGCGCGCCCGCGGCTTCCTGTCGGTGCGGTCGCTCGGCTTCGGCGCGACTGCGTGATCCCGGACGCGGTCGTGATGGCCGCCGGCGAGGGAAGGCGCCTGCGGCCGCTGACGGAGCGGTGGGCGAAGCCGGTGCTCCCGGTCGACGGACGGCCCGTGGTCGTCACGCTGCTGCGCGAGCTGGCCGCCGCGGGCGTCGGCCGCGCGTGGGTAGTGGTGGGCCACCTCGGCGGGCAGGTCGAGGCGCTGGTGATCGACGCGGTGCCGCACCTCGAGGTCCGCTGCGTCGAGCAGCCGCGCCCCGACGGCTCGGCCGACGCGGTGCGGCGGGCGCTGGAGGCCGGCGCGACGCTGCCCGTGCTCGTCACCGCCGCCGACACCGTCTACGGCGACGGCGACGTCGAGCGCGTGCTCGCGGCCGCGGCCGGGTGCGACGGGGCGATCGCCGGGCGCCGAGAGCCGCCACCGTCGCCGCCGCACCGGTACCCGCTCGGCGTCCATGCGGGCCGCGTGGTCCGCGTGCTCGGCGAGGACGGCCCCGTCTCGGGGGCCCCGCTGTGGGTCGTCGGCGAGCGCGTCGCCGCGCGGCTCTGCGAGGACGGCCGGCCGCACGAGCTCGCCAGCGCGTTCCAGGCGGCGATCGACGACGGGGCGGCGATCGCTGCGGTCGAGATCGGGCCGACGCGCGATTTGACCGATCCGCTTGACTTGGTGGAGGAGAACTTCCCCTACCTGAAGGCGCTTCGTGTCTGAGACGTACAACCTCTTCCAGGAAGGCCGCGCGCGGCTCAAGCAGGGCCGCGCCGCCCAGGCGACGGTGCCGCTGGAGAAGGCGAGGCGCCGGGAGCCGCGCAAGGCGTCGATCCGGGAGGCGCTCGGGATCGCGTACTTCCGGCTGCAGCGCTGGCGCGACGCCGAGGAGGAGTTCCGGGCCGTGCTCGAGCTCTCGCCGGCGGACGACTACGCGCACTACGCCCTCGGCCGCTGTCTCGAGAAGCAGGGCCGTCCGCAGGAGGCGAACGGCCACTACAAGCTCGCGCGCTCGCTCCGGCCGGGGAGCGAGCGGTACGCGTCTCGCGTCCTCGACTTGTGAGCGTGGGGGAACCCATGGTTCCCCCACGAGCCCCCTCCTTCTTCCGGGTCGCGTTGGTGGGGCTTCGTTGTGGCCTCTCGCGCGGATGAACCGCGCTTCGGCCTGCATGGCGTCGTCGTCGTAGGCTCACGTGAGAAGGCGTGGTCGTTGGCCTCCGCGCGCGCCCCTTCGGGGCGGGCACTCCGGCCGCGCTTCGTCTTCATCGCGGCCGACGTGGGTTGACGGGCGGGATGCGCCTGGCCTCGCCGGGCAGCGATCCCGCGCGTCGGTTCTCGGGGGAACCTGGCGGTTCCCCTATGCCCCCTCCCTCCATGGTTGGGGACAGACCCCAGACATGGCCGAAGCGGCATAGTCGCGGCGTGCGCGCGGTCTGTCAGCGGGTGTCCCGGGCGGAGGTGCGCGTGGATGGCGCCGTGCGCGGGCGGGTCGGAGCCGGGCTCGGCGTCCTGCTCGGCGTGGCGCGCGGCGACGGGGAGGAGCAGGCGACGCGCCTTGCCGGCAAGGTGGCGCGGCTGCGCGTGTTCGAGGACGAGCGCGGCCGGTTCGACCGCAGCCTGCTCGGCGTCGGCGGCGCCGCGCTCGTCGTCAGCCAGTTCACGCTGATGGCAGATACGGCGAAGGGGAACCGGCCGAGCTTCACGGAAGCCGCGCCGCCCGACGAGGCGGAACGGTTGTACGAGCGGTTCTGCTCGGAGCTCCGGGCGCTCGGCGTGCCGGTGGAAACGGGCGTGTTCGGTGCTCGGATGGAGCTCGAGCTCGTGAACGCCGGGCCCGTGACGATCATCCTCGACGCGTAGGCGCCGGCCACCCCAGCGGGGGTGGTGCGTAGCGCCTGGACGGACGCGTGTCTTCGACGTGCTCGGAATCGAGGGACTCCACACCATGCGGCAGCCGTTCCGAGAGCGGCGGGCGATACTCGACGTGCTCGAGGTCGACCGCCAGCCCTCGTCGGCGACGTGTACGACGACAGGGAGTTGCTGTTCCAGGTTGTGTGCGACCGCGGCATGGAGGGCGTCGTCGCGAAACGCTGGCCGAGCCACTACCGATCCGGCGAGCGCGGCTGGATCAAGACCACGAACCCGGACTACTGGCGGTCGGCGAGCGGGAGTTCGTGCGGCGGCCGCGACAGCGGGTCACGATTTAGAGGCCGCACTGGGCTCGACTCGCGAGGTTCGTACTAATCGCGGATGCGCGATCGCCGGCGCCGAAAAAGGATCAGTTTCTGGGAGGAAAGTCTGCGGTAGCACAATGCTTCCTCGGTTGGCTGCGACCGGTTGCGGGGGACGGCCGTGTTGCTCCTGGAGCCTCGTGCGGAGGGAGACGGTTTCGATGAGGCGCAGGACGAGGTTGGCGGCATACGTCGCCGGCGCCGCGGTGGTTGGGATTGCGCTCGTTGCGTTGGTGGCGGGGGTTCCTGCCGGGACGGCATCGTCGTCGGCAGCCACGGTGAACTCCATGATCTATACCGACCCCACCGGGGACAGCGAAACGGCGCCCGACATCGGCACGGTGGTGGTCTCGAACGACGATGCTGGAATGCTGTCGCTCGCGGTCACGTTCGCGAACCGAACAGGGTTGGGACCGACCGAGTTTTTCGGCGTAGCCCTTGACACCGACCGCAACATGGCGACCGGCTATGGGCTCCCTTCCCCCGTCGGCTTCGACTACAGCCTCGAGGTCTACCGTTCGAGGCTCGGCCTGTTCCGGTACGACGAGCTCTCGGAGGAGTTCGAGCCGATGCCGACGAAGACGCTGACTTCGACGTGGGCGGGGCCGACGCTGACCGTTAGTGTGAGCGGACGCGAGATCGGCTTGACCAACGGCGATCTGCCGTTCTTGATCCTGGCTGACTCGAACCCCGATGACGAGGAGGCGCCCGTGGATGCGGCACCCGACCCGCACGCCTTCATCATTGTTCCGTGGGTCTACGAGGTCAGGCTCCCGGCGCCGGCGCTGGCGCTCAAGAGCCTTGACTGCACCCCTGAGCCGGCGCGAGCCGGCAAGCTGATGATCGGGAGGGCCGTCGTCGCGGTCACCCGTGCTGGGGTGCCCGAACTGCTGAGCCCGACGGCAAAGGTGACTTGGCGGGCGACGGCCGGGGGCGTGAAGCTCAAGCCGCAATGGACGAGGACCGTGGGCGGCG
>DATHTC010000355.1:0-7879 GCA_035463735.1 Gaiellaceae bacterium
AGACGAGGTTCGGCTGCTCGTCCGCGACCTCGACGTTGCGCTGGATGATGTCGAGCACGCGGCGGCCGGGCGTCGAGGTTTCCCGCTCGCGCGCCTCCGCGAGCGCGTCGCGAAGGTCCTGCGGGATGTCCTTCAGCGCCCAGACGTAGAGGTGCGCGGCCGCTTCCAGGACTGCGTCCTGCAAGCGGCTAGAAGTCGTCGTGCTCATCAGCTTCTAGCCTTCTCGAATGCCGCCTTCCCCGCGCGGCGGCCGAAGACCACGCATTCGAGCAGGCTGTTGCCCATCATCCGGTTGCGCCCGTGCGTCCCCCCCGCGATCTCGCCGCAGGCGTGGACGCCCTCGAGCGTCGTCGCGGCGTCGGTGTCGATCACGAGGCCGCCGTTCTGGTAGTGCAGGACGGGGTCCGTGAGGATCGGCTCCGCCAGCGGGTCGACGCCGGCGGCGCGGTAGCGCCGCAGCATGTACGGGAGCGAGATCTCGGCATCGCGCTCGGGGATCCGCGTCGTGTCGAGGTGGACGGCCGGGCGCCCGTCGGGCGTCTCGACCCCGCGGCCGGCCGCGACCTCGTCGAAGATCGCCTGCGAGACCTCGTCGCGCGGCCCGAGCGAGTCGGTGAACTCCTCGCCCTCCGCGTTGAGCAGCACCGCGCCGTAGGAGCGCGTCGTCTCCGGGATCGAGTACCCCTGCATGTTCGCCGGCCAGGCGCCGCCGTTCGGGTGGTACTGGAGCGCGTCGAGATCGCGCGCCTCCGCGCCGAGGTCGAGCGCGAGCCGCGTCACCTCGCCCGTCGCGCCCGGATGGTTGGTCGAGAGCTCGCCGCGGTCCTGCGCCTCCGCGTAGCAGCGTCCGCCGGCGGCCAGCACGACCGCGCCGGCGTCGACCTGCACGCGCTCGCCGTCCTTCCGCTCGAGGGTCGCGCGCCAGCCGGTGGGCGTCGGCTCGAGCGCGCGGAGCGGGTGGTGGTCGAGGACGGCCGCGCCGGACGCCTCGGCGCCCTCGCGCAGCGCCTTCGTGATCGCATGCCCCGTGCGGTCGCCGACCTGGAGCAGCCGCTTCGCCGACGCGCCGCCGCAGCGCGCGAGGCGGTAGCCCCCGTTGTCCCTCGTGAACGCGACGCCCAGCTCCTCGAGCCACGCGATCGCCGAGCGCGCGTCGCCGGTGAGGACCTCGACAAGGCGCCGATCGGCGGTCTCGTGCGAGCTGCGCCACACGTCCTCGGCGTGCCGCTCCGGAGAGTCGTCCTCGCCGAGGGCTGCCTGGATCCCGCCCTGCGCCTTGGCGGAGTTGCACGACTGGATCGAGCCCTTCGTCGCGATCGCGGTCCGCGCGCCGGCGACCTGCGCGGAGAGCGCGGCCGCGAGCCCGGAGGCACCGCTTCCGATCACGAGCACGTCGACGGGGGCCGACCCAGCCACGGGCGCGATCGTACCACGCTCTCGCTAATCCGAATCATAAGTGTCGATTATCGCTGCGCGGCCCGGACGACACCCGCGGGAGCGACCGGTAGACTCGCGCCCGTGGCGACCGTCGCCGACGCCATGCGCTCCGAGTTCATCGCCGTCGCCCCCGAGGACACCCTCGGCGAGGTCGCCGAGCGGATGGTCGAGGAGAAGAAGGGCGGCGCCGTCGTGGTGATGGACTACGGCCGCCTGATCGGGATCCTCACCGAGCGCGACCTGCTCCGGGCGATGGCCGGCCGCGTCCACACGAGCGACGCCCGGGTCCGCGAGTGGATGACGGAGGAGCCCGTCACGGTGCCGCCGGACACCCCGCTCGACGGCGCCTCGCAGCTGATGCTCGACCGCAACTTCCGCCATCTCCCCGTGGTCGAGGGCGGCCGGGTCACCGGCGTGCTCAGCCTCCGCCGCGCGGTCGCGGCGCTGCAGCCCGCCTCCTCCTAAGCCTTCTCCGAGCCTCCGCGCGCGACGGAGACCGGTCGGTCGGGACGCGTCCCTAATTGCGTCTTGTCGTCGCCGTTGGCAACACCTACGCTCGGAGCGTCCCCTCTTCCACCCCGGAGGTGCCCATGTTCACCCGCCTCACCGACGACCTGCTCGACCTCAGCTCGACGGAGAAGGGGCGCGCGTACGCCGTCTTGGCGGCGAACGACGACGACCTCTGCTCCTGCTCGTGCACGGGCTGCGTCATCCTGTGCTGCTGCTTCCTCTGCTGGTGAGCGCGGCGCCGACCGCGCCCGCTCCGCCGGCCCCCGAGCCCGATGCGCCGGTCCCGGAGCGACCGCTCCTGAAGCCGTGGTACCGCGTCGCGCGCACGAACGCGGGCGTCGCGGTGGAGTACGGGCAGGTCGCGGTCGTCTTCGAGGGCACGGGCGCGCAGAGGCTGCTCCCGCCCCTGCTCGAGCTGCTCGACGGCACGCGCACCCTCGACGAGATCGTCGCGGCGCTCGGGCCTGCGGTCGAGCCGGCCACGCGGGCCGCGCTCGGACGACTCGCGAGGCACGACCTGCTGACGGACGGTCCGGCGCCCGACCCCGCCGAGCCCGCTGCGCCCTTCGCCCTCTTCCTCGCCGCCGCCGGCGTCGCCGACACCGCGACGGTCGCCCGGCGGCTCGGGGCGCTCCGCGTCGGCGTCGTCGGCGAGAGCCCGGTGGCCGAGCGGCTGCCGAGCCTGCTCGCGGGCGCCGGCGCGGGCCGCGTCGAGCGGCTGCCGTGGGAGGACGCCGTCGCGGGGCGTCGCCTCGTCGTCGTCGCGCCGGGGACGCCGGAGCTCCCGCTGCTCGACCGCTGGAACGCCGCCGCCCTCCGCGAGCGCGTCCCGTGGCTCCAGGTGCTGCCGCCGAACGGCCGCTTCGCCGCGATCGGGCCCCTGTTCCTCCCGGGCGAGACGGCGTGCCGCCACTGCTTCCTCCTGCGCCGGGCCGCGAACGTCGAGTACGGCGACGAGCTCGCGCACCTCGAGCGGGCCGCCGCGTCCTACCCGTTCCCGACGCCGATCGCGGCCGCTCTCGCGGGCCTCGTCGCCTTCCTCGCGCTGCGGTGGGCGCTCGGGGGCGACCGTGTGCTGACCGGCGCCTTCTACGCGCTCGAGCTCGGCCCGGCGCTCGCCCTCACCTACCACCGGGTCCACCGCGTGCCGCGCTGCCGGGCCTGCTCGCCGAGCGCGGTGGTCGCCCCTCCGTCGCCGTGGTTCGGGGAGGCCGCTCGAGACGCGCGGGCGTGAGCGGCGTCGACTCCCTGCCCCGGCTGCAGTCGTTCGTCTCCCCCTACACGGGAGTCGTGCAGAGCGTCGTCGACTTCCTCCACGGCGAGGACGACGCCCGCGTGCTGTCGGTCGGATGCCTCGTCGCAGACGGGGGGCCCGTGCTCGGCGCGGCGACCGTGGGGCACGCTGGCGGCTCGGGCAGGACGAGAGAGCACGCAGTCGCCGCCGCCCTCGGCGAGGCGCTCGAGCGGTACTCGGCCACCGCGGCGCCGCCGCAGGGCCTCGTGCGCGCCGCCGCGGCCGAGCTCGGCCCGGCGGCCGTCGACCCGAATCGGTTCGCGCTCTTCCACGAGCTCCAGTACGGCGCGCCCGGATTCCCGTTCGGGCGATTCGACCGCTCGACGGTCCTCCACTGGGTCGAGGGCGTCGACCTCCTCGCCCGCACGCCGGCGTACCTGCCGGCGCAGCTGGTCTACCTCGAGCCATTGCCCGACGAGCCGCCGATCGCCGTTGCGACGAGCAACGGCCTCGCCTGCGGCGGGTCGCGCGGGCGGGCGACGCTGGCGGCGCTCCTCGAGGTGGTCGAGCGCGACGCGTTCGGCATCGTCTGGGCGAACCGCCTGTCGCTGCCGCTGCTCGACTGGGCCGAGGACGAGGAGGCGGCGGAGCTCGACGCCCGCTACTTCGCCCCCTCGGGGCTCGAGCACGCTGCCGTCGACCTGAGCCCGATCGCCGGCGTCCCGGCCGTCCTCGGCGTGGTCCTCGGTCCGCCGGGCGAGCTGGGCGCGCTCGGCGTCGGCGCCGGCTGCGCGGCACGGCCGGTCGACGCGTGGTGGAAGGCGCTCGTCGAGGCGTTCTCGGTGCGGCGGTGGGCGCGCGACAGCGCCCTCGAGGACCCCGACCTCCCCGTCGACCCCGGCGCGGTGCGGACGTTCGACGACCACATCCGCTGGTACGCGACGCCCGAGCGGGCGACGCGCGCGTCGTTCCTGACCTCCTCGGCGGAGCGCCGCCGCCTGGGCGACGTCCCGCCGATCCCGGGCCGCGACGACGAGCAGACCCTCGACGCGATCCTGGCGCTGATCGCCGACGCCGGCGCAGGCGCCTACGCGGTGGACGTCACGACCGACGAGGTCGCCGCCGCGGGCCTCGCCGTGGTGCGCGCGGTCGTGCCGGAGTTCTGCCCCCTCGACGTCGTGCACGCGGCGCGAGCGCTGGGCGCGCGCCGACTCTTCGACGTGCCGGTGGCGAAGGGGCTGCGCGACCGCCCGCCGCGCCTCGAGGAGCTCAACCGCGACCCGCACCCGTTCCCGTGAGGGCGACGACGGACGCCCTGCTGCGCACGGTTCCCTGGGCACCGTGGGTCTACGGCGAGGGCGGGCCGGCGCTGGACGACCCGGCCGAGCTGTACCACGAGGCCTCGAAGCTCTCCGCAGCCTACGGCGACCCCCGCGTGCGGGGCCTCGCGCTCCTCGAGACGAGCGCCGAGTTGCGCGCGAGCGTCGTGCGTGCAACGCGCCGGAACCGCGCGTGGCCGGCGCAGCGGCTGCCCGCGCCGACGCGGCTCGAGCGGCCGCTCGGGGAGGCGATCCGCCGGCGGCGCTCCGCGCGCGCGTTCGGGCCGGGGCCGCTCTCGCTGCGCGAGGTGGCGACCATGCTCGAGGCGGCGTACGGCGTGACCGCCGAGCCGACGCAGGAGACGCCGCCGCTCCGCGCCTCCCCCTCCGCCGGTGCGCTCTACCCCCTCGAGCTCTACGTGCTCGCCCGGAACGTCCACGGCCTCGCAGGAGGAGTCCACCACTACGACCCGCTCGAGCGCGTGCTCCGGCGGCTCCCCGTCGACGCCTCCGGCGTCGAGGGGGCGACGCTGACACCCTACGCGCCGCTCGTCGACGACGCGGCGCTGCTCGTCGCGGTCACTGCGGTCTTCTGGCGCACACGCTTCAAGTACGGCCTCCGCGGCTTCCGCTTCGCGCTGCTCGAGGCCGGCCATGCCGTGCAGAACCTGCTCCTCGCGGCAACGGCAGTCGGCCTTGCCTCGGTTCCCGTCGGCGGCTTCTACGACCGCGCGCTCGAGCGTCTCCTCCGCGTCGACGGCGTGAACGAATCCGTCGTGTACGCCCTCTCGCTCGGACGCGCACCGTGATCGCGGTGCGCTGGATCGTGTGGTGCGCGACGCTCGCGGCCGTCGTCAAGCTCGACGTGCCGGGGCCCGAACCGCGCGTCGACGCGGCGGCGGCAATCGGGCTCGCCCTCGCGGCCGCGGTCGCACTCTTCGCCGCCCTCGCCCGGCTGCGGGTGCGGCCGCTGGTGCCCCGGCGCGCACACCGGTCGGCCGCCGCTCGCCTCGGCCTTCACTTCTCGGCCCGCGCCGCGTACGAGGAGGCGGTCTGGCGCGGGCTCGTCCTCGGGCCGACGTCGGGCGCCCTCGGAGCGGCACCCGGCCTCGCCGTCTCGACGTTGGGGTTCGCCGCGTCCCACGTCGGCACGCAAGGACGTCGAGCCGCTGCGCATCTCCTCACGGGCGCCACCTTCGGCTCGCTCTACCTCGCCACCGGGCACCTGCTCGCCGCCGTGCTCGCGCACGCGGCCTACGACGTGCTCGTCACGGCAGCCGCGGTCGCCGACGGGACATGGCCAGTTCGGACAATAGGCCGCGGTCGTGCAGCGGCGTACGATCGCGCCGAGGAGGGAGCCCGATGACGCACGGCGAACGGTCGCCGCCGCTCCCTGCGGCACTGGTGGGCGTGCGCAAGCGGCTCGGCTCGGTGCAGGCGCTGGACGGCGTCGACCTCGAGCTGCCGCCGGGCGAGGTGGTGGCGCTGCTCGGCCCGAACGGCGCCGGCAAGACGACCGCCGTCAAGCTCCTGCTCGGCCTGCGACGCCCGGACGCGGGGGTCGCGACGATCTTCGGCGCGGATCCGACCGCCGCGGCATCCCGCCGGTCGATCGGCGCCACGCCGCAGGAAGTCTCGTTCCCGCCCACGCTCCGGGTCGGCGAGATCGTGGCCCTCGTCCGGGCGCACTACCCGCGACCTCGCCGCGCCGACGAGCTCCTCGAGCGGTTCGGGCTCGCGCACCTCGGCCGGCGTCAGGCCGGCGGGCTCTCGGGCGGCGAGCGACGGCGGCTCGCGCTCGCACTTGCGTTCGCGGGCGATCCGCGCGCGGTCTTCCTCGACGAGCCGACGACGGGCCTAGACGCCGAGGCGCGCCGCGAGGCGTGGTCGCACATTCGTGCCTTCTCGGAGGGCGGCGGCTCCGTCCTGCTCACGACGCACTACCTCGAGGAGGCGGGCGAGCTCGCGACGAGGATCGTCGTGCTCGTGCGGGGCAGGATCGTGGCGTCGGGGCCGCCCTCCGAGATCCGGGCGGGCGTGTCGCTCGCGCGCGTCCGGTTCACGGCGGCGGAGATGCCGCCGCTGCCCGCCGGCGCCGTCGCGGCGCGCACGGACGGGGCGATCACCGTGCTCACCGCCAGCCCCGACGCCGTCGTCGCCGCGCTCGTCCGCTCGGGGATCGCCTGGGGCGACCTCGAGGTGACGCGTGCGGGCCTCGAAGAGGCGTTCCTCGACCTCCTTGCGCAGTCCCCGTGAAGGTCCTGTGCGCCCACGTCCGCGCGACGACGCTCGAGCTCGTGCGCATGCCGGCGTACAGCCTCTCGACGCTCGCCTTCCCGTCGCTGCTGTTCCTCCTGTTCGCGGCGCCGCGCGCCGGAGGCGACGCGGCCGCTCTGATGGCGGGATTCGCGGCGATGGCGGTGATCGGTGTCGCGTTCTTCCAGTTCGGCGTCGGGATCGCGGTCGAGCGCTCGGTGCCGTGGGAGGCGTACGTCCGCTCGCTCCCGGTCGGCGCGGGCACCAGGATGGCGGCACGAGTGATCTCCGGCAGCGCGTTCGCCGTCGCGGCTGCAGCCGGAGTCGCAGTCACGGCGCTTGCCTCGACCGACGTCTCGCTCGCGCCCGGCCGGTGGCTCGCCGTCGCGGCGGCACTCGCTGCGGGCGCGATCCCGTTCGGGCTCCTCGGCGTCGCGCTCGGGTACTGGGCGCCGCCGCGCGCCGCGCTCCCGCTCGCCAACCTCCTGCTGCTCCCGCTCGTCTACGCCGGAGGGCTCTGGACCGCCGGGCGGCACCTCCCCGACGCACTCGACGGAATGTCCGGCGCGCTGCCGACGCGGCGCTGGGGCGAGCTCGTGTGGGCGGCGACGGGCGCCTCCGCGTGGTCGCCGCTCGACGTCCTCTTCCTGGCCGCGTACGCCGCCGCGTTCGGCGCGCTCGCGCTGTGGGGCTACCGCCGCGACGAGGGCGAGCGCTTCCGGTGAGCCCTACCAGACGCTCCGGTACAGGGCCGCGATCTCCTCCGGCGCAGCGGGACGCGGGTTCGCCTTCGCGCCGGGACGCGCGGCGCACTCCGCCGCGACGGCATCGAGCTCGTCCGCCGGAACGCCGAGGCCGCGGAGCCGCTCGAAGCCGCCGAGTCGAGCGAGCTCCTCGACGCGCCGGGGCGCATCGTCGACCTGCATCGCGTCGGCAAACGCCTCCACGGCCTCGGGCACCGCCGCCGCGTTGAAGCGGAGCGCCGGCGCCAGGCAGATCGCGTTGGCCGCCCCGTGGGCGACCCCGTAGCGACCGCCGAGCGCCTGCGCCATCGCGTGGCCGAGCGCCAGGCCGCCGGCGGCGCGCGCCTGCGCAGCACGCATCGCGCCCTCGCGCAGCCGCG
>DATHTC010000356.1:0-6369 GCA_035463735.1 Gaiellaceae bacterium
CGCGGGCTTCGCCGACCGTCGGCGAGCTCGCCGCGCTCGGCGTCCGCCGGATCAGCCTCGGGTCGGGGCTCCACCGCGCTGCGCTGGCGACGGTCGCGGCCGCGACCGCCGAGCTCTTCGAGCAGGGGACGTACGACTTCCTGCCAACGCGTACCGGTTGAGAGTGGACAAGTAACAGACTGTCACTTTCCCGCTTTCGACTCGGGTCGACGCTCCGCCGGCTGACGTGCCGGCCGGAGCCGGACTGAGAACCCGGCCCGAAGACGCACAAGTAACAGTCTGTTACTTGTCCCGTTGCGAATCGGGTTCGCGCGCGCCGTAGAGTCCCGCCGTGCGCGCGGGCGATCGGCGCGCGGCGGTCGCGGCGCTCGCGCTCGGGGCCGGCGTGACCTGGAACATCTCGAACGTCGGCGCCGTCGCCGACCCGCTGGCCGACGCCTACGGCGTCTCGCTCGCGGCCGTCGGGCTGCTGACGACCGCGCTCTTCCTCACGCACCTCGGCTCGCAGATCCCCGGCGGCCGCGCGTCCGACCGCTGGGGTGCCCGGCGGGTCGGCTTCGCCGCACTCGCCGCGTGCGCCGCCGGGAACGTGATCGCGTTGCTCGCGCCCGACGCGTGGCTCGCGGGGGCCGGGCGGCTCGTGACGGGGATCGGGAGCGGCGCGGGGTTCGTGGCCGGTGCCGACTACATTCGAGCCACCGGCGGCTCGGCGCTCCTCCAGGGGCTGTACGGCGCGTTCACGATGGGCGGAGGCGGCCTCGCGATCGCCGTCACGCCGCAGCTCGTCGGGCCGCTCGGCTGGCGTGCGCCGTACTGGACGGCACTGGCCGCGGCACTCGTGACGGCCGCCATCCTCGCCGCGGCGCCGCGCGACCACCGCGCGGTGTGGACGCGGCCGGGCCTTGTCGCCGACCGAGGGCTGGCGCGGCTCGGCCTTCTCCACGGGGCGACGTTCGGGCTGTCCGTGGTAGCCGCGAACTGGGTCGTGCCCCTCATCGAGCGTCACGGCGAGCCGCGCGCGCTGGCGGCCGTCCTCGGGGCGCTTCTCCTCCTCGCGGGCGTGGTGACGCGTCCGGTCGGGGGCGCGCTGCTACGCGGTCATCCGGAGCGGGGGAGGCCCGAGGTGATGCTCGCGCTGCTCGCCCTCGGCGGCGGGTTGCTCCTGCTCGCGCTGCCGCTCCCGCCCCTCTTCCTCGGGCTCGCGGCGCTGCTGGCCGGCCTCGCCGCCGGGCTCCCGTTTGCCTACGTCTTCACCGGGGCGCAGCGCCTACGGCCGGACGCGCCGGGCGCCGCGATCGGCTTCGTCAACTCGCTCGCGATTTTGACCGTCGTCGTCGGGACACCGCTGCTCGGGCTGACGTTCTCGCTCCCCGGGGACGGACGGATCGGCTTCGCGGCGGCCGCGGCGTGCTGCGGCCTGGCACTGCTCGCGGTGCCGCGATCGGCCCCCTTGCAGGAACGGACGACGACCGAGTAGAGTCGGGCCCGGTCTGCTTGTCCGACAAGCCGACATACACGCCCATCGAGCGCCGGAAGACGTACGAGCTCGTCGCCGACCGGCTGATCGAGCGGATCCGCGCCCAGGCGCTGCGCCCCGGCGACGCGATCCCGCCCGAGCGCGAGCTCGTCCAGTCCTACGGCGTCGGCCGCTCGTCCGTACGGGAGGCGCTGCGGATGCTCGAGTCGCGAGGCCTCATCGAAGGCCGCGGGAACGGCGCGTTCGCCGTCGCCGAGCTGTCGAACCCGCTGAACGCGTCCCTCGACCTGCTCCTTTCCGCGGATGCCGCCGACTACAGCGAGTTGTTCGAGGTGCGGCGGATCCTCGAGGGCGAGGCCGCCGCGCTCGCCGCCTCTCGCCGCACGCGCAAGCACCTCGCGGCGATGGAGGCGGCCGTCGACGCAATGGAGGCCGGCCTCAGCTCAGAGCAGCAGTTCATCGACAACGACCTCCGCTTCCACCTGGTCGTCGCCGAGGCCACGCGCAACCGCGTCGTCGTGCACCTGATGGAGGCGATCCGGGCCCTGCTCCAGCGCTCCCTTTCGTCGAGCTACCACATCCCGGGGAGCCCCGAGCGGGCGGTCGAGATGCACCGGCTGATCCTCGAGGCGGTCTCGGGGCGCCTCCCCGAGGACGCACGGCAGCGGATGCAGGAGCACGTCGCGCGGGTCGAGCGCGACATCGCCGGAACGACGAGGAGGGAGGGGTAGGTGGCGACGCTCGGCTTCGTCGGGCTCGGGGTGATGGGCGGCGGGATCGCGGGGCGGCTGCTCGCCGCCGGCCACACCGTCCACGGCTACAACCGCACGCGCGAGAAGGCGGCGCCGCTCGTCGAGCGCGGGCTCGTGCTTCGGGACGCGCCGCGCGAGGTCGCGGAGGCGGCCGACGTCGTCTTCAGCATGGTCACGAACGTCGCCGCGCTCCGGGCCGTCGCCGAGGGCCCCGACGGGATCGTCGCGGGCCTGGGTCCGGGGAAGCTCTGGGTGGACATGTCGACGGCCGCCCCCGCGGTCAGCCGCGAGCTCGCGGAGCGGGTGCGCGCGACCGGCGCGGACATGGTCGACGCGCCCGTCTCGGGCAGCGTCAGCACGCTCGAGGAGGGCCGGCTCTCGATCATGGTCGGCGGCACCGAGGAGGCCTTCGCGGTCGCTGAGCCCCTGCTGCGCGACGTCGGGCCCGTCGTGCGGCACGTCGGCCGCAACGGCCAGGCGCTGCTGCTGAAGATCGCGATCAACCTCAGCCTCCACGTGCAGATGACCGCCTTCTGCGAGGGCCTGCTGCTCGCCGAGAAGGACGGGATCGACCGGGAGGTGGCGGTCGAGACGATGCTGAGCTCGGTGATCGCCTCGCCGATGCTCAAGTACCGCGGCCCCTTCGTGCTCGAGCAGCCGGAGGAGGCCTGGTTCGACGTCAACATGATGCAGAAGGACATGCTCCTCGCCCTCGAGGCGGGGCGCGAGCTGGACGTCCCGATGCCGACGACGGCGGCCTCGAACGAGCTGCTCACGGCCGCGCGAGCCATGGGCCTTGCCGACCACGATTTCGCGATCGTCTACGAGGTGCTGGCGCGCATGTCGGGTCGGGAGGAGGCGGCGCGGCGGTGACGGCGGGGGCGCAAGAGACGCCGGCGGTAGCCCCCGAGCTCGGGCTGCGGATGTACGAGCAGATGCGCCGCATCCGCGTGTTCGAGGAGCACGTCAACGACCTCTACCGCGGCGCGAAGATGCCCGGCCTCGCGCACCTCTACGTGGGCGAGGAGGCGGTCGCCGTGGGCGTCTGCGAGGCGCTTCGCACCGACGACTGGATCACGAGCACGCACCGCGGGCACGGCCACTGCCTCGCCAAGGGCGCCGACCCGCGGCTGATGTTCCTCGAGCTGCTCGGCAAGGCCGACGGCTACAACCGCGGCAAGGGCGGCTCGATGCACATCGCCGACTTTGCCAACGGCAACCTCGGCGCGAACGCGATCGTCGGCGGCTCCGCAGGGATCGCGACCGGCGCCGCCTTCTCCGCGAAGGCGCGCGGCACCGACCAGGTCGCGGTCTGCTTCTTCGGCGAGGGCGCGCTCGGCCAGGGCCTCCTCTACGAGGTCATGAACATGGCCTCGCTCTGGAAGCTGCCCGTCGTCTACGTCTGCGAGAACAACCTCTACAACGAGTACACGCACTGGTCGGAGACGACCGCCGGCGAGATCCCCGCACGCGCCGCGGCGTTCGGGATCCCGGCGGAGGAGGTCGACGGCCAGGACGTGCGCGCCGTGCACGCCGCCGCGCTCCGCGCCGTCGAGCGGGGACGCGCGGCCGAGGGCCCGTCGTTCCTCGTTTGCGAGACCTACCGCTACCACGGCCACCACGTCGGCGACGTCGACCGCGCCTACTACCGCGGCGCGGACGAGGAGGCCCGGTGGCGCGAGGAGCGGGACCCGATCGCGCTCCACGCTGAGCGGCTCGTGGCCGAGGGCGCCGCCGACCGCGAGACGCTCGAACGCCTCGACCACGAGCTCGCCGACGAGGTCGCCGAGGCGGCGCGGCAGGCGCTGGAGGCGCCGTTCCCGGATCCGGGAGAGGTGGGGCAGCATGTCTACGCCTGACGTGACGCTTCCCACCGCGCACGAGGGGACGCGCGAGATCTCGCTGGCGCAGGCCGTGAACGAGGCGCTCGCGGAGGAGCTCCGCCGAGACGAGACCGTCTTCGTCGTCGGCGAGGACGTCGCCGAGGCCGGCACGCCGTTCAAGGTCACGTCCGGGCTCGTCCAGGAGTTCGGGCCGCAGCGCGTGCTCGACTCGCCGATCTCCGAGGCCGGGATCGCGGGGATCGGGCTCGGCGCCGCGATGACCGGGATGCGCCCGGTCGTGGACATCATGTTCGGCGACTTCCTCACGCTCGTGATGGATCAGCTCGTGAACCAGGCGGCGAAGGTCCACTACATGTCGGGCGGCGCGCTGAAGGCACCGCTGACCATCCGCACGACGCTCGGCGCGACGCGCCGCTCGGCGGCGCAGCACAGCCAGAGCCTCCACGCGTGGGTCGCGCACGTTCCCGGGCTCAAGGTGGTGCTCCCGTCCACGCCGTACGACGCGAAGGGCCTGCTGAAGACGGCGATCCGGGACGACAATCCCGTCGTCTTCTTCGAGGACAAGATGATGTTCGCCACGAAGGGCCCGGTGCCGGGCGAGGAGTACACGATCCCGTTCGGGGTCGCGGACGTGAAGCGGGAGGGGGAGGACGTCACCCTCGTCGCCACGAGCTCGATGGTCTACGTCGCCCTCGCGGCGGCTGACCTGCTGGCGGAGCAGGGCGTCTCGGCCGAGGTGGTCGACCCGCGCACGCTCGTGCCGCTCGACCGCGAGACCCTCTCGGCGTCGGCCCGGAAGACGGGCCGCGTCGTGGTGGTCGACGAGGGGCACCGGAGCTACGGCGCGTCTGCCGAGCTCGCGGCCGCGATCGCGGAGGACGCCTTCTACCACCTCGACGCGCCGGTCCGGCGCGCGGCGGCGATGGACGTGCCCGTGCCGTTCTCGCCGGTGCTCGAGGACCAGACCGTGCCGACGCCGGAGAGCCTCTCGGCGCTCGCGCTGTCACTCGTCGGAAAGGGCTAGCGATGGGACTCAGGACCTACGGGACGAACGCGGTCGACTGGGAGCAGCGGGCGGACTTCGAGCGGCTCCGGCGCGAGCGGTTGGCGCGCGCGAAGGCGGGGCTCGCGCGGTCTGAGCTCGGCGCGCTCCTCTGCTTCGACATGGCGAACATCCGCTACCTCACGGCGACGCACATCGGCACGTGGGCGATCGACAAGCTGATCCGCTTCTGCCTGCTGCCCCAGGGCGCGGAGCCGATCATGTGGGACTTCGGCTCGGCCGCGCGGCACCACAAGCTCTACAACCCGTGGCTCGGCGAGGAGCGCTCGCGCGCGGGCATCTCGACCTTGCGCGGCGCGGTGGAGGGCCGGGCCGAGGCGGTCGCCGAGAAGATCCACGCCGAGCTCGCGGAGCGCGACCTGCTCGGCGAGCCGCTCGGCGTCGACGTGATCGAGCTCCCCGTGCTCCACGCGCTCCAGGCGGCCGGGATCGAGGTCGTCGACGGCCAGGCGCTGATGCAGGACGTGCGGATGCTGAAGACCGAGGACGAGATCACGCTGCTGAACACCGCGTGCGCGATGGTCGACGCCGCCTACGAGGAGCTGTTCCGCGCGATGCGTCCGGGGATGCGCGAGAACGAGTGCGTCGCGCTCGTCAACCGCGTCCTCTACGAGCTCGGCTCCGAGCACGTCGAGGGTGTCAACGCGATCTCCGGCGAGCGCTGCAGCCCGCACCCGCACGTCTTCACCGACCGGATGCTGCGCCCGGGCGACCCGGCCTACTTCGACATCCTCCACGCCTACAACGGCTACCGCACCTGCTACTACCGCACGTTCGCGGTGGGCAGCGCGTCGCGCGCGCAGGTGGACGCCTACAAGCGCTGCCGCGACATCCTCGACGGGGCGATCGCGCTGATCCGCCCGGGCGTCAGCACCGCCGACGTCGTCTCGACCTTCCCCGAGGCCCAGGAGTTCGGGTTCCCGGACGAGGAGGCGGCGTTCGCGCTCCAGTACGGCCACGGCGTCGGCCTCTCCATCTGGGAGAAGCCGATCTTCAGCCGGCTCGTCTCGTTCGACCATCCCGTTCCCATCGAGGCGGGCATGGTCATCGCGCTCGAGACGTTCTGGCCCGCGACCGACGGATGGTCGGCGGCGCGCATCGAGGAGGAAGTGCTCGTGACGCCGACGGGCCACGAGGTGCTCACGCGATTCCCTGCGGAGACGCTCATCGTGGCCGGCGCCCCGTACTGGACGGGCACCGGTCCCCTCGATGGCACGCGTGTGCTCGAGCCCG
>DATHTC010000357.1:0-3768 GCA_035463735.1 Gaiellaceae bacterium
AGGTCACGGAGGTCGAGCGGCGGTACCGGGGTCGCGGCGCGGCGCGGGTAGGTGAGGGCGTACGAGATCGGCACGCGCATGTCCGGGAGCCCGAGGTGGGCGAGCGCGGCGCCGTCGCGGAAGCGGACGAGGGCGTGCAGCGTCGAGGTCGGGTGCACCAGGACCTCGATCCGCTCGTACGGGAGCCCGAAGAGCACGTGCGCCTCGATCACCTCGAGCCCCTTGTTCGCGAGCGTCGCCGAGTCGACGGTGATTTTCGCTCCCATCGTCCACGTCGGATGGGCGAGCGCGTCGTCGACGGTGACGTCCGCAAGCTCGTCGCGGGTCCGTCCGCGGAACGGCCCGCCGGAAGCGGTCAACACGAGCGAGTGGAGCTGCGACCTGTCCCGTCCCTCGAGGCACTGGAACGTCGCCGAGTGCTCGCTGTCGACCGGGAGCAGCGTCCCTCCCCCTCGGCGCCAGGCGTCCGAGGCCAGGCCGCCCGCGGCCACCAGGCTCTCCTTGTTCGCGAGCGCGAGGGTGACACCGCGATCGAGCGCCCACAGCGTCGCGTGGATGCCGGCGAAGCCGACGACGGCATTCAGGACGAGGTCCGGCTCCGCCCGCTCGAGCAGCTCCGTCGGCTCGCCGCCGACCTGCGTCAGCGGGGCCAGGCCGTCGATCGGCGTCGACCCGGACGCCGCGGCCACGAGCTCGAGCTCGGGGTTCGCCGCGATCACCTCGAGGGCCTGGCGGCCGATCGAGCCCGTGGCACCGAGGAGGGCGACGCGCGTCATCGGGCGGAGTGTGCCGGAACGGACGCATGTGGACGCACCGGCACGCACTTGACACCGTTCGGACATGTCTGGGGACAGTCCTAGGGACTGTCCCCAGACGCGGCTCGCCTAGGCATGTCCATACGCGAGCAGGAGGTAGAACGCGGCCGGGCCCGCCCACAGGAGCGAGTCGATGCGGTCGAGCACCCCACCGTGGCCGCCGAGGAGGCGACCGGTGTCCTTCACCTGCATGTCGCGCTTCACGGCCGATTCGAACAGGTCGCCCAGCGCCGCCGCCAGCGCGACGACGGCGCCGAGCCCGAGCGCCTCGGGGATCGTCAGGTACGTCTCGCGGTCCTCGTAGAGCGCGAAGAACGCGGCGGCGACGGCCGCGGCGGACCCCGCGACGAACCCCTCCCACGTCTTGCCGGGCGACGTCGTCGGCGCGAGCTTGTGGCGCCCGAAGAGGCGGCCGGCGAAGTACGCGACCGTGTCGGCCGCGAAGACGGCGATCAGGACGGTGAAGAGCCCGAGCCGGCCGTCGTCCGTGTCCCGCAGGAGCACCAGGTGCCCGAGCCCGAATCCGATCCAGGCTACGCCGAGCAGCGTCGCGCCCATCGCCACCGTCGCGGGCTGGCGCGTCTCCGCCAGCAGGTGCAGGACGAAGGTGACCGCGAGCGCGAGCATGAAGCCGCCGAGCAGCCACTCGAGGCCGCCGCGGCTCGCGCCGAGCAGCATGGCCAGGGCCCCGATGTAGCCGCCCAGGAGCAGCGGGCGGAGCTGGCGGGTCATCGACGTGTACTCGTGCAGCGCGACGATCGCTGCGCCGGCGACGAGGGCGAACAGCCACCAGCCGCCGAGCCAGACGACGCCCAGCACGACGGGGAGCGCGACGAGCGAGACAACGACGCGCGAGATGAGGCCGCTCACCGGCCGCCGAACCGCCGTTGCCGCCCCGCGTACTCCTCGAGCGCGCCGCGCAGGTCGTCCTCGCCGAAGTCGGGCCACAGGGTGTCGACGAACACGAGCTCGGCGTACGCGACCTGCCAGAGGAGGAAGTTCGAGATGCGCTCCTCGCCCGACGTCCGCACGAGCAGGTCGGGATCCGGCATCTCCGGTGCGTACAGCCGGGCGCGAAGCGCCTCCTCGTCCACATCGTCCGCGGGGACGCCGTCGGCCACCAGCGCCCTGACCGCGTCGACGAGCTCGGCACGGCCGCCGTAGTCGAAGGCGATCCAGAGCCGGAGCCGGTCGTTGGCCGCCGTCAGCGCCTCCGTCTCCTCCATCTTCCGTCGCAGCTCGGCCGGAGCACGGTCGCGGCGGCCGATGAACCGGGTCCGCACGCCCTGCGCTGAGAGCTCCGGCAGCTCGCGGTCGATCGTCTCCGCGAAGATCGCCATCAGGTCCTCGACCTCGTCCGGGGAGCGCGACCAGTTCTCGGTCGAGAACGCGTACACCGCCAGCGACTGGACGCCGAGGTCGATCGCGGCCTCCACCGTGCGCCGCAGCGCCTTCGTGCCGGCGCGGTGGCCCTCCGCCACCGGCAGGCCGCGCCGCTCGGCCCAGCGCCCGTTGCCGTCCATGATCACCGCCAGATTCCTCGCTTCCCGAGGAATCTGGCTGAACGGCCGCTCCATCGAGACCGCCTCGATCACTGCCGCGTAGAGGTTCGAGGGCGCCGCCAGGCGTCCTCAAACCTCCATGATCTCCGCTTCCTTGTGCCTGACGAGCTCGTCGATCGACTTCACGTGCTCGTCCGTGAGCTTCTGCACCCGCTCCTCGGCGCGGTGCTCCTCGTCGGCGCCCACCTCGCCGTTGTCGACGAGCTCCTTCAGGTGGTGCATCACGTCGCGACGGACGTTGCGGACGGAGACGCGGCCCTCCTCGGCGTACTGGCGGGCCATCTTCACGTACTCCTTGCGTCGCTCCTCGGTCAGCTGCGGGATCGGGAGGCGGATGAGCTTCCCGTCGTTCGACGGCGTGAGCCCGAGGTCGGACTCCTGGATCGCCTTCTCGATCGCGCGCACCGAGCCCGGGTCGAAGGGCTGTACCGTGAGCAGGCGCGCCTCGGGGACGTTGATCGTCGCGAGCTGCTTCAGCGGCGTGGCCTGGCCGTAGTAGTCGACGGTGATCCGGTCCAGCAGCCCCGGGGATGCACGCCCGGTGCGCACCGAGTTCAGGTGGTCGCGCGTGGCCTCGATGGATCGGTCCATCCGCCGCACCGCGTCCTGGAGCAGCTCGTCGATCGTCATGCCTCTCCTTTCCCGTTCCGGATCACCCAGCACGGGGGAACCCACCGTTCCCCCGGGGACCCAATCCTTCGCGGCTCCTGCGCGCCGATCTTCCCGCGGATCACGGTCACGCGGGCTCCGAGCGGATGATCGAGCCGACACGGTCGCCCTCGACGATGCGCATGATCGTCCCCGGCGCGAGCCCGAACACGTACAGCGGCAGGTCGTTGTCCATGCACAGCGACAGCGCGGTGGTGTCCATCACCCTGAGGCCGCGCTCGATCGCCTCCAGGTGGGTGAGCTCCGGGATGAACGACGCCGACGCGTCCACGCGCGGGTCGCCGTCGTAGACGCCGTCGACCTCGTTCTTCCCCATCAGGATCGCCTCGGCGCCGATCTCGAGCGCGCGCAGCGCGGCAGCGGTGTCCGTCGTGAAGTACGGGTTCCCGGTGCCCGCGGCGAAGATCACGACGCGCGCCTTCTCGAGGTGACGGACGGCGCGACGCCGGATGTACGGCTCGGCGACCTCGGATACGGTCAGCGCGGACAGCACGCGCGTCGGCACGGCACGCCGCTCGAGGCGGTCCTGGAGGGCGAGCGCGTTGTGCAGGGTCGACAGCATCCCGACGTAGTCGGCGGTTGCGCGGTCCATGCCCTCGGCCGCCGCCGCGATCCCGCGGTAGATGTTCCCCGCCCCGACGACGACCGCCGTCTCGACGCCGCGCGCGTGGACCTGCGCGATCTCCGCGGCGAGCCGGTCGACGGTGGGGAAGTCGATGCCG
>DATHTC010000358.1:0-2009 GCA_035463735.1 Gaiellaceae bacterium
CGATCCCGCCCGGCTTCTGGGTCGACGACGTCGCCGTCGGCGGCACCGTGATCTCGGACGGCTCGACGCTCGCCGGCTGGATGTCGCCGAGCGAGGTCCGGCCCGACACGGTGGCCGGCTTCACGGTGCGGATCGTCAGCATCGACGGCAAGAAGATCACCGTGCGCGAGCTGCCGCTCACGAGCGGGTTCTCCGTGAGCGGGCAGGCGAACGTCCAGAAGTACGTCGACAAGAAGGCCGACTTCGTCGCGGCGATCGTCTTCTACGACGACCCGTCGGAGACGAGCACGAACTACGCGCGCTACCGGCTGACGGTGAACGGCGTCACGCAGCCGGGCGGCGGGATGTAGTCGCAGTCCGGCACGAGTACGCCAGGAGGGGCCGCCGCGAGGCGGCCCCTCCGCATCCCGACGAGTCGCCGTTCCTCGATATCACGTGCGGGATCGCGCTTGATATCACGGTCCCGGTTTGCGATGGTTCCGCCCGTTGGGAGAGGGGCGGACCTACCGGTTCCTGCTCAGGATGCCGGTCGAGCTCCGCGAGCGGCTGCAGGCGGCCGCCTCGCGGAGCGGCCGGAGCCTGAACCGTGAGCTCGTCCACCGGCTCGAGCAGAGCCTCGAGGCCGAGGACCGGCGGGTGTCCCGCACACGCGAACGGGTGCTGCGCCTGCGGCCGCGCGCACCGAGAGAGGGGAGCAGCATGAGCAGACGGACCAGGCACGTCCTGGCCGCCGTCGGGCTCGTCGTCGCCGCCGTGGCAGCGATCGCGGCGGCGATCGCGATTCCGGGATCGTCGACACAAGCCCGGACGGCCGGCGACGGGGAGTTCGCCGGCGCCGCGCTGGGGCAGCACCTCGCGGAGCTGCGCCAGGCCGTCCCAGGCAACGCGGGCATGGCCGAGGAGGGCCCGGCGAGCGCCGCCGACGCGGCGTTCACGGCCCGGGCCTATCCGGACAGCACCATCTCGATGGCCGACGCCGCCGCCGCGCGCGCGTCGTGGGCCACGCAGCAGGGACGCCCGTTCCCGCGCGGGAAGGGTCGTCCCGGAACCCGGGTGACGGTGGGGCCGAGTCAGGCGCTCTACCCGGACACCCCGTTCCGCAACGCCTTCAACTACGTCCCGAACGCGTACGTCGCCGGGGGGCGCACGACGGCGATCGCGATCGCCGACACCTGCAAGCCGGGCGACTGCAAGCTCTACGTCACGCCGGCGGGCGGCGGAATCTGGCGCACGAAGAACGCGCTCACCGGCCAGCCGCACTGGGAGTTCCTCGGCGGGCCGCTCGGGATCAACGCCGCAGGCGCGGTGACGATCGACCCGAACGACCCGAGCGGCAACACGATCTACGTCGGCACCGGCGAGGCGAACGTCTGCGGCTCCGGCTGCGTCGCCGGCACCGGTCTCTACAAGTCGACCGACGGCGGCGACACGTGGACAGGCCCGCTGGGCGGCCCCGCGACGGACTCGGGGAACCCCCTCGGCGGCAAGGGCATCGGCGCCATCGTCGTCGAGCCCGGCTCCCCGGACACGCTCTACGTCGGCACGACGACGGCGCTCCGCGGCATGTCCTCGACCTGCTGCACGGGGGTCACGAGGCCGATTCCCGGCGCGGCGAAGTGGGGCCTGTACAAGTCGACCGACGGCGGCGCGTCGTGGAGCTTCATCCACAACGGCTCCGCGAGCGCG
Organism: Gaiellaceae bacterium; assembly: GCA_035463735.1. Lineage (GTDB taxonomy): Bacteria > Actinomycetota > Thermoleophilia > Gaiellales > Gaiellaceae > DATHTC01. The sequence continues at coordinate 1,687 of DATHTC010000358.1, forward strand.
GCCGACTGCACCGGCTCGCTGACGGAGTTCAACAACGGCTCCACCTGCTCGCCCCGCGGCGTCCGTCACGTCAAGCTCGACCCGTCGAACTCCGACATCGTCTACGCGGGGTCGTACGCGCGCGGGATCTGGCGCTCGCCGGACGGCGGCGCGACCTGGACGCAGATCAAGCCGTCGCTGAACGCGGCCGTGCTCACCACGCGCCCCTCGTTCGACGTCACGACGCTCCCGTCGGGGGCGACGCGGATGTACGTCTACGAGGGCAACACCGGCAACCCGTATTCGCGGCTCTTCCGCAGCGACAGCGTCGCCACGGGCGTGCC
>DATHTC010000359.1:0-2058 GCA_035463735.1 Gaiellaceae bacterium
GTCCACGCGCTGCTCGCGGGGTGGCGGGCGCAGCTGCAGGCCGCCGCCGCGCCGGCTGCCGTCCCCGCGGCGGCGGAGGCGACGTGAGCGACACCGTCGTGTTCATCCCCGCGTGGAACGAGGAGGGGAACCTCCCCGGCGTGCTGGACGACCTGCGCGCCGAGCTCCCGGACGTCGACGTCCTGGTCGTCGACGACGGGTCGACCGACGGGACCGCCGACGTCGCGCGGGCGCACGGCGCCGAGGTGCTCTCGCTCGGGACGAACCGCGGTCTCCCGGTCGGGATCGCCGCCGGCTACCGCCACGCGCTCGAGCGCGGCTACGCCTTCTGCGGGCGTGTCGACGCGGACGGGCAGCATCCGCCCGCCGAGCTGGCACGGCTGCTGGCGCTCGTGCGCGAAGGCCGCTGCGACGTGGCCGTCGGCTCGCGCTTCGTCTCGGGCGACGGGTACGCGCCCTACCGGTACCGGCCCGACCGTGCGCGGCGGCTCGGGATCGCCGCGCTCCGGCGCGGGATGGCGCAGGTGCTCGGGCGGCCGTTCGCGGACGCGACGAGCGGGCTGTGGGCCGTCAACGCGAAGGCGCTGCCGCTGCTGGCGAGGCCGTTCGGGACCGAGGCGCCGGAGGTGGAAGGACTCATTCGCGTCGCTGACGCCGGTCTCCGGCTCGAGGAGGTGCCGGTGAACATGGCCGCGCGCGCCGGCGGCGAGTCGAAGCTCCGTGGCCGCAAGGCGGTCCGGGTCGTGCTCACGGTCGTCGCCACGCTCCTCGCCGCGAAGCTGGTCCAGGCGCGGAGGTCGCGCTGACGAAGCAGCGGGCGCTGCTGGCCGCGGTCGGCGCCGCGATCGTCGCCGCGACGTTCCTCTGGTTCCTGCCGAAGATCGCCGATTACCGCGACGTCTGGGGCGTGGTGAAGGAGCTGTCGTGGGGGTGGGTCGCCGTGTTCGTCGCGGTCGTGGCGGTCAACCTCGCGACGTTCGCGCCGCCCTGGCTCGTGGTGCTGCCCCGGCTGCGGTTCTTCCAGGCGCTCGAGCTGACGCAGGCCTCGACGGCGCTCTCGCTCGTCTTCCCGGCCGGCATGGCTGCCGGGATGGGCGTGTCCTTCGGGATGCTCCAGCGCTGGGGCTTCGCCCGCCGCGAGATCACGCGCGCGATGACGCTCACCGGCCTCTGGAACCAGTTCCTCAACCTCGCCTTCCCGATCGTGGCCGTGTTCCTGCTCACCGCACGAGGCGAGGAGACGGCGCTCCTCGCCACGGCGGCGTTCGTCGGCGTGGCCGTCCTCGGCGTGGCGATCGCCGGCTTCGTGCTCGCCCTCGTCAGCCGCCGCCTCGCGCACGAGGTGGGCGAGGTGGCCGCGCGGCTCGCGAGCTGGGCGCTCGGCAAGGTGCGGCGCGGCCCCGTCACCTGGGGCGGGCCGAGCTTCGAGCGCTTCCGCGCCGGTGCCGGCGACCTGCTCCGCCGCCGCTGGCACGTCCTCACGGTCTCGTCCCTCGCGGGGAGCCTGAGCGTCTACCTCGTCCTGCTCGTCTCCCTGCGCGCGCTCGACGTCCCGGCGGACGAGGTCTCGGCGGTCGAGGCGTTCGCCGCCTGGTCCCTCGTGCGCCTGCTCGGCACGATCCCGATCACGCCGGGCGGCGTCGGCATCGTCGAGCTCGGGCTGACGACCGCCCTGATCGCGTTCGGCGGGAACAACGCGGGCGTCGTCGCCGCCGTCCTCGTCTACCGCTTCCTGACGATCGTGCCGACGATCGTCTACGGCCTCATCGCCGCCGGCACGTGGCGCCGCCACAAGCCGCCCGCCGAGCCGGTCCCGCCGCACCCGGTGGGGACGGTGGGCGGCGCCGGCACCGACACGACGCTCCGGCCGTAAGACGCGCCGACGGTCGGGTCGAGGGCGGCCGACGATCGACGTCTATCCGACCCGCGAGCGCAGGCGCTCGCCGATCCGACGGAGGCGACGGCGAGACAGTGCCGGCTCGCCGTCGTCGCCCCGGCGCCGCCTGCTGCGCTCGTCGTGGAGGGCGCTGTTGAGGATCGGCGCGGTCACGATGATCC
>DATHTC010000360.1:0-1941 GCA_035463735.1 Gaiellaceae bacterium
TCGATGACCTCCTTGAGCGCATCCGAGAAGCGCTCGAAGTGCCTCGGCTGCCCGGGGAAGCGGCTGCTGAAGACGTCGAACTCCACCTTGTCGGTGCCGAAGAACTCCTGCAGCGTGTGCAGCATCGAGCCGCTCACGCAGCCGTGGCCGGAGGGGTGCTCCGGGAACGCGGGCGTGATCAGCCCGGCCCCGGTGCTCGGGACGAAGAGCGGCTCCCACGACGGGTCGGCGACCGTCGCCGGGTTCCCGTCTGTGTCGGCCTCGCGGATCGCCGTGATCGGCCGCCAGAAGTACCGTGCGTACTTGTCGTTCCAGCAGCTGATCGAGCCGTCCGCCATCGCCAGGCTCGCCATCGCGAAGACGCGCGCGTTGTCGGCGGTGCTCAGGCCGAACCTGGACGACAGCGACCGGATCACGCCGCCGTAGAGCGCGACCGGCTGCGCCTGCCAGAAGATCGCCGCCCTGGTCTGGTCGGGGGTCCGCTTCGTGCTCGTGAGCGAGCCGAGCTCCTTGACCTCGTCGAAGTCCTCCGCATACGCGGCGCTCGCGAGGGCGTTGGGACCCTCCGAGCGGAACTGCGACGGGCTGCGGAGCAGGAACGGCTGCACGTTGCCGACCCACGCGTCGGGCTCCAGCATCGGCAGGCCCGTGGCAGGGTTGACGAGGGGCTGCCAGTAGCCGACCTCGTCACGCAGCTGGAACGTGAACGGCTCGTTCCGCCCGTCGCCCTCGCGCGTCTCCAGCATCACCTCGGCGGCCGCGTTCCCGGCAGCGACCCCGCCTGCCTTCGCCCCGGCCGGAACGTCCGGAATCGCGGCGAGCGAGGCATCGTAGAGGCCCTGGAGCGTTGCCGCCTGGCCCGGGTAGAGGGCGACCAGCACGCGGTACGCCGCGGTCGCCGCGGCCGCGTCCTTCGAGTCCCACGGGTTCGCGGGCGGCGCCGCCAGGTAGGGGCGGTGGCTTCGGTCGATGGCGTTGACGGCGTCGTAGACCGCCCCCTGCACCATCGCGTACGGGATCGTGGCGCCGTGCGCCGTGGGCGCCGGCGTCGTGCCGAGGATCGTGTTCGACGCGTGGATCGACCACTCGGTCACGGCGTCCGCGCGCGCCACCGCAGGGGCGGCGAGGGCGGCGGCGACCACGGCGGCGAGCGCGACGCTCTTCCAGACGTTCATCGGGTCTCCTCTCTGGACGAGACCGCCTCGACGACCCGGAGCGCGTCGAGCCGGGCGCGCTCCGCCGTGCGCTCCGCGACCTCCGCGGACGGCGCGACGAAGACGAAGAAGCAGACCTCGTCCTCGGGGACGTGGATGGCATGCTCGAAGCCGACGCTCGTCCCCTCCCTCGTCAGCTCCTCTGCGGCCGCGCGCGCCCGCCGTTCGCGCGCCTCGCGCTCCGCGGCGGCGCCGCGGGCGAGGAACGTCTCGACGAGGTAGCTCGGCACTCGGCCGACGCTAGGGCGGGCGCCTCCGCATGGAAACGCGAGAACCCCTGAAGTTTGCCCGCCCCCGCCTCAGCGGAGCGTACGCGCGAGCTCGGCACGCGACCGGATCCCGAGCTTCGCGTACACGTGCGAGAGGTGCGTCTCGACCGTGCGCTCGCCGAGGAACAGCGCGGCCGCGACCTCGCGGTTCGTCTTTCCCTCCGCCACGAGCGCGGCCACGCGCTGCTCGGCCGGGGTGAGGCCATCCGCCTTCGTGCGGCCGCCGATGCGGCCGAGCTCCGCGCGTGCCTTCTCGGCCCAGAACGCGGCCCCGATCCGCTCGAACGTCGCGCGCGCCTCCTCGATCGCCTCGCGCGCGGGCCGCTTCTGCCGCGCGCGCCGCCGCGTCGTGCCCAGCGCGAGCAGCGCGCGCCCGCGGCCGACCGGATCGCCGACCCGCTCGTGCGCGGCCGCCGCCGCCTCGAGCAGCCCGACTGCGCGGTCGACGTCCCCCTCTG
>DATHTC010000361.1:0-2088 GCA_035463735.1 Gaiellaceae bacterium
GGCCGGCAGGGTGAGACGGAATCGCTCGACCTTCCGCGCGCGGGGCTCGAGGCGGACGAGCGCGGCCGGATCGCCGTGGGTCCCGACTACCGCACCGCCGTCGACCACATCTACGCCGCCGGCGACGTGATCGGGTGGCCCGCGCTCGCCGCGACCGCGATGGAGCAGGGCCGGCTGGCCGCCGCGCACGCTTTCGGCGACGACGACGCGGCGATGGGCGAGCTGCTGCCGATCGGGATCTACACGATCCCGGAGATCAGCTACGTCGGCCGCACGGAGGAGGAGCTGACGGACGCGAGCGTCCCGTACGAGGTCGGCGTGTCGCGCTACCGCGAGCTCGCGCGCGGCCAGATCCTCGGGGACATGTACGGGCTGCTGAAGCTGCTCGTGTCACCGTCCGACCACACGATCCTGGGCGTTCACGTGCTCGGGACGAACGCCACCGAGGTGATCCACATCGGCCAGGCGGTGATGGCCCTCGGCGGCACCGTCGAGTACCTCGTCGACGCCGTCTTCAACTACCCGACTCTCGCCGAGTCGTACAAGGTGGCGGCGCTCGACGCGCGGAACAAGCTGCTCGCCGTCGAGCGGCTCGCCGGCTGACCGCGCCGTCAGCCGACGACGACGGTCGTGGCGCCCGGCCCTGCGACGACCCCGCCGTGAGCGGTGCGATCCCCGACGCGGGCCGCGGGGCGGCCGCCGACGAGCACCGTCCGGGAGCCGGCAACGATCGTGTCGACCGCTCCGACGCAGAGGCAGGGGGTGCCCACGGTCGCTGCCGGGCGGCCGGCGACGAGCACGCTCGCGACGCCGGGCGCGGCGACCGGCCCGCCGAGGTGGGGGACGGGCGGCCCCGCCGGCGAGGCAAGCGGGCACGTGTGGTGGTCGCCGACGCGTGCCGCGGGCGGCATCGTCAGTTGATCGTGACGAGCGCGCCGTTCACGCTCGTCACCCCGTCGCCCGTCAGCTCCAGGAGCGCGCCGTGGATGCGGACGGCGCCCGAGGACTCGAGCTCGACCTCGACGCCCTCGAGGCGCAGCGTCCCGCCGGTCGACCGGATCGTGACGTCTCCCCTGGCCTCGATCGCGAGCGAGCCGGCCGACGCGTCGATCGCGATCGAGCCGGCGCCCGAGGCTGCGACGAGCTCGATCCGCTCGGCGCTCGGCGTGTCGTCGAGCCGGATCACGTGCCCGCTGCGCGAGCGGATCGCGCGGCGGTGGTTGCCGCCGTCCGCGTTGTCCTCCGGCGGGCGGGCGTCCGGCCCCCAGAGGGCGCCGAGGACGTAGGGGGCGCGGGGGTCGCCGCCCGCGAACGCGACGAGGACCTCGTCCCCGACCTCCGGGAGGAAGTAGGTGCCGCGCCGATCGCCGGCCATGGGCGCCGCGACGGACGCCCACGGCGTCTCGCCGGGCTCCAGGCCCGGAACCGACACGCGCACCCGCGCGAGCCCCTCCGGATCCTTGTTGTCGGTGACGACCCCCCGGTGGACGCCTGCGGCCGGCCGGTGCTCGCGCGCCATGGGGCGATCTTGGCGGCGCGGGCGTGCCGGCACAACCCTCGCGGTCAGCTCGCGCGCAGGAGCCGCTCCGTCTCGCGCGACTCCGGCGAGGCAGGGTCGAGGCGCTCGAGCGCCTTCCGCCAGCAGAACCGGGCCGACTCGACCCCGCCCGCCTGCCGGTGGAGCGTGCCGAGGTTGACGAGCACCGTTCCCTCGCGGTGCCGGTCGCCGGTCTCGGCGAGGAGCCGGAGCGCGCCGTCGAGCGCGTCCACGGCCTCGACGTAGCGGTGGCCCTGGGCGAGCGCGAGCGCGAGCGTGTTCAACGCGAGGGCTTCGCCGTGCGCGTCGCGGGCGGCGCGGAACGCCGACACGGCCTCGCGCGCAAGGGCCACTGCCTCGTCCAGGTCGCCTTCGCGGCGGCGCCGGACGCTCTCGTGCGCCAGCCGGTGCCCGCTCGCGCGGGTGCGACCCGGGCGAGGGCGCAGGCCTCCGAGCGCGGCAGGCGCGCGCCCGAGTGTCGCCGCTGCCCCGCGGGCGCGGGTGGTCACGGAAGCGAGGGGCGGCAGGTGCGGCAGGTGCGGCTTCCCGTC
>DATHTC010000362.1:0-3104 GCA_035463735.1 Gaiellaceae bacterium
CAGCGATGCGAGCTCGCGGGGAACGAGCGGCGCCGCGCCGGCCGCATGCGCCTGGCCGGCCGTGCCGGCGAGCAGCGCAACGAGCGCGAGGACGAGGCGCATCCCGCCCACGGTAGCTGCGGCGGTAGCCTCGCCGCCGAATGGCACGCGCCTACGTCGGCCTCGGCGCCAACCTGGGCGACCGGGAGGAGAGCGTCCGTCGCGCGCTCGGGCTGCTCGCGGCGCACCGGGAGATCGAGGTCGTCTCGGTGTCGTCGCTGCGGGAGACCGACCCCGTCGGGTACCTCGAGCAGCCGCGCTTCCTGAACGGCGCCGTCGCGCTGGAGACCTCGCTCGAGCCGCGCGCGCTCCTGGACGCGCTGCTGGCCGTCGAGCGGCGCCTCGGCCGCGTGCGCGGCGACGGGCCCCGCTTCGGGCCACGCCCGATCGACCTCGATCTGCTCCTGTACGAGGACGTCGTCCTCGACGAGCCGGGCCTCGTCCTCCCGCACCCGCGCCTGCACGAGCGCAGCTTCGTGCTCGAGCCGCTGGCGGAGCTCGAGCCGGGTCTCGTCGTCCCGGGGCGCGGCCCGGTGGAGATGCTGCTCGCGGCGTTACACTGACCCGCATGTCGCACCTCGACGAGCTCGACGAGTACGAGGCCGACCTCGAGCTGAGGCTGAAGCGCGAGTACGCGGCCGTCTTCAGCCTCTTCCGCTACTGCGTCGTCACCCAGGACATGACGTACCTCTGCAACAAGCTCGACGTGCAGTACACGGCGCAGCCGAGCTATCCGTTCCTCCACCTGAAGATGGAGGACGTCTGGGTCTGGGACAAGAACCGGCCGAGCCGGATCATCCCGCGGACGGAGATCTTCACCTCGAGCGACGTCACGATCGAGGAGCTCCGCGGCGAGGGCGACGAGCCGCTGCTCACCGCCGAGGCGCTCGCGGAGCGGCTCGGCGAGAAGCTCCAGCGCGACGACGACGCGTTCTAGGTTCTAGAGTCGCCGCCGTGCTGCTGGCGGTCGACGTGGGCAATACGCAGACGGCGTTCGGCCTCTACGAGGGCGAGCGGCTCGCCGACCACTGGCGCGTCGCCACCGAGTCGCGGCGGACGGGGGACGAGCTCGGCGTGCTGCTCGGCGGGCTGCTCGACCTCGACGCGGTCGACGGCGTCTGCCTCTCGTCCACCGTGCCCGCGCTCGTGCGTGCCTACGAGGAGTTCGCCGAGCGGTGGGCGGCCGCGTCGGTGCTCGTCGTCGGGCCCGGCGTTCGCACCGGGATCCAGATCCGGTACGACGATCCACGCGAGGTCGGTCCCGACCGGATCGTCAACGCGGTGGCCGCGTCCGCCCGGCACGGCGCGCCCTGTGTGGTGGTGGACTTCGGCACGTCGACCAACTTCGACGTCGTCTCGGCCGAGGGGGAGTACGTCGGCGGCGTGCTCGCGCCCGGGATCGAGATCTCGATGGACGCGCTCTTCGCACGCGCGGCGCGGCTGACGAAGGTGGACTTCGTCGAGCCGCCCACCGTGATCGGCAAGACGACGGCGGCCGCGCTCCAGTCGGGGCTCGTGTACGGGTTCGCCGGCCAGGTGGACGGGATCGTCGAGGCGATCCGCGGCGAGCTCGGCGCCGACGCGCCGGTCGTCGCCACCGGCGGCCTCGCGGAGCTGATCGCCCCGCACTCACGGACGGTGACGGCGGTCGACCCGTTCCTGACCCTCGAGGGGCTCAGGATCGTCTGGGACCGCAACCGGGACGCCGTCAGTTGAGCGCAGGGTCGTCCGGCATCAACGCGAGCACGCGGTAGCGCCCGCCCTTGCGGCGCAGCACGTCGCCCCACAGGTCGCCGGCGTCGCCGAAGACGTCGTCCGGTCGCGCCGGCTCGAGGATCCACGATTCCTCCTCGAGCTCCGCCTCGAGCTGGCCCGGCGACCAGCCCGCGTAGCCGGCGAACACGCGGACGCGGTCGGTCGCGGCCGCGATCTCGTCCGGCTCCGAGTCTGCGGGCATGAAGCCGATCCGACCCGCGACCACGACCGCCGCCTCGTCCGGCTCCTGGAACTCGCCGAGCACGACCACGCTCTCCGGCTGCACGGGACCGCCGAGATAGAGCGTCTCGCCCGGCTCCACGAGCGGCTCCAGCGCCGGCACCGCCTCCGCGACCCCGGTCGGCGAGGGCCGGTTGAGCACGAGCCCCATCGCGCCCTCGTCGCCGTGCTCGGCCACCAGCACGACCGTCCGGCGGAAGTTCGGGTCGACGAGCGTGGCCGACGCGATCAGCAGCTGTCCCCGGAGCGAGTCGACCTCCACCCCCGTTGTTTACCTGCGCACGCCGCCCGGCCGTACCCGATCGCGCGGTTGGGCCGTTGGGTGCGTGCACGACCGAACCGTCCTTCCGAATCAAGGGGGTCTTCCGCACATGCCTGTTGCAGCAATCGGCGACACCGTCGAGCGCGGATTCGAGGTCTTCTTCGAGTGGCTGCCGCTCCTCGTCGGGGCGCTCGCCGTCCTCGTGATCGGCTACCTCGTGGCCAAGCTCGTCGGCAACCTCGTCACGCGTGCGCTCGGCCGCGCCGGCCTCGACCGCACCGTCCAGCGCGGCCGCGTCGGCTCGTGGGTGTCTCGCGTTACGGAGAGTCCTTCGCGCCTGCTCGGGAGCCTGACGTTCTGGGCGCTCATGTTCGGCGTGTTCGCGCTCGCCGCGTCCGTGCTCGGGATCGAGGCGCTCGAGGATCTCGTCGCCGCCGTCTGGGCGTACCTGCCGAACGTGATCGCGGCGCTCGCGATCTTCCTCGTCGCCGGGATGATCTCGGCGGCCGTCGCCGGCCTCGCGACGCGCGTGATGGGCGACACCGGCCTCGGCAAGGTGATCGCCACCGCCGCACCGATCCTCGTGATGACGATCGCGACGTTCATGATCCTCGACCAGCTGATGATCGCGGAGACGATCGTCACGATCACCTACGCAGGGCTCGTGGGCGCGATCGCCCTCGCGTCGGCGCTCGCCTTCGGCCTCGGCGGCCGGGACGTCGCCGCGCGGATGCTCCAGGGCGCCTACGAGGGCGCGCAGGCGAACAGGCACCAGTGGAAGCGCGACCTCGACCAGGGCGTCGCGCGC
>DATHTC010000363.1:0-6575 GCA_035463735.1 Gaiellaceae bacterium
GCGAAGACGAGGGCGCGCTGCTCCGGCAGCCACAGCGGCGTCTCGTTCCGCCCCCGCCCGTCGTACAGCGCGAGGAGGCCGCCCGGGAGCTCGCTGCCGGGCTGGATGCCCTCCAGCTCGGTCTCCGGCACGTCGCCGGGCCAGAAGAGGTACGGGCCGAACCCCCGCGCGCCGTAGCGGCGGACGAAGAGGTCGACGTCACGCACGTGGTCGGGCTTGAGGACGATCGCGAGCGTCGGGGGCCGCGCGTCGAGGCGCTCCCAGACCTCCCGCGCGTCCTCCGGCGGCGCGAGCGGGTCGAGCACCGCCACCTCGCCCCGGGACTCGACCACGGTCGAAGCCACGAGCGGCTCCCAGTTCAGGCCGGGCGCCCAGTCCGGATGCTCCGTGCGCCAGAGCCAGAGGCCCGGCGCCACGTCGCGCAGCTCGACGGCCATGCGGGGGACGCTAGCGAACGGGAGCTTGTGGCTCTGAGCCACTATCTCCCCCGCGCGGCGGTGGTTGCCCGCTAGCGGCCGCGCGCGCAGCGTCGGTGGTACGGCGCATCGACGAGCCGCGGCGCGGGTGGCCGGGCCGTGCGCAGGGCCGCCAACGCCTCGCGGTCGCGCCGCGGCGGCCTCGCCGTCGGCCTGCGTACCGAGCGACGTCTCGACATCACGACCTCCTCCGATCGCGGCGATCCTTCCCGCCCCGCGCGTGCGGCGAATCCGCGGGAACTACGACGTCGTGGGGGGACGAGCCGCACTCCGACGCGGGCGCGTGCCGGCGGCAACCAGCACGGCGGCGCCGGCACGAGCGGCCACCAGACCACGGCGCCGCCGCCACCGAGATCCCGCCCCAGAGCGCCACGGGAGCGGGTTGCCGACGCGGCCGCGGACGAGGAGCTCGCGGACGACGAGCGGCCCGACGCCGAGCCGGGCGAGGGCGAGCGGCCCAGCGGCGCCTATTCGGCACGTCGTGGCCGGCGAGGAGCTCGTCCCAGGAGTTTCCGATCACGGGCCCGCCGGGCCAGGCGAGCAGGGTACGTCCGCCAGGTGCGGCCGCGCCGCGCGAGGCGTGGCTAGGACCGGGCGTGCACAGTCATGGGGCCGGCGTGCCCGACCCCGCCGCGTGTCTCGTCCGTGCCCCGCGGATCGTCATGCGGGGCGCCGTGACTACCGGTTCACTCGCCGCCCGGCGACGCCGGGGCGTCCGCCGTCGCGCCGTCGCGCGAGGGGTCGGCGGCCTCGGCGGCGGCCTGCCGCCTGCTCTCCCGCTTCTCCTGCTTCCGGGCGCGCCGCTCGGCGAGCTCCCGCTCCCGGTTGATCTTCGCGAACGTCTGCCGCTTCTTCGAGCTGGATGCCATTCTGTCCTTCCGTCGCTCTCGTCAGTTCGAGCCGTACTTCTTCGGTGCCGCGCGCTTCTCGCTCCTGCGCTCCTTGAGCGTCTTCTGCGGCTGCTTCTTCGTCGCCTTCTTCGGCTTGTCGGAGCCCTTCATCGTCCGCTCTCCCGTTGCGCGGTCGCCGACGGGGGACGTCGCCGACCTCGTTCACCATAGCCTCAGACCCTTCGCCGCGGGGCCAGGGGCGCCGTCACGGCTCCCAGGCGGCCTCGACGACGTAGCCGTCGGGGTCGCGACACTTGACGCTGACGTAGTCCGGCTCGTCCCACTCCTCGACGATCGGCACGCCGTCCGCGACGAGGCGGTCGCGGAACGCGTGCACGGCCTGCCTGCTGGGCAGGTCGATCCCGAAGTGGAGGAAGCGGGGCAGCCGCACCGGCTCGTCCGCCGGGCCGAGCGCGAGCGCGAAACCGCGCGCGTCGTAGAGCATCAGCACCCCGTCGTCGTACCGGCGGGCCGGCTCCGCGCCGAAGCCGAAGTACGTCTCGTAGAACCGCCGCGACCGCTCCTGGTCGGTGACCGGAAGCGCGAGGTGCGTCACCATCACGCCTCACTCCTCGCCAAGCCGGGAACCCACGCGGATCAGGTTCCCGCTGCGGTCGACGAGCGCGAACTCGCGCATGCCGTAGTCGGTGTCCACCGGTTCCTGGAGGCGACTGCCGGTCGCGCGGTCGGCGGCGACGCCGACCCGCCGCCACTCCTCGTAGAGGTCGTCGGCGTCGTCCACGAAGACGAAGCAACTCGCCGCGGTGGTCAGCGGATCCGTCCCGGGCGCGCCGATGAAGTGCAGCTCGACGCCGCCGCGACCGAGGATCAGGTAGTCCCACTCCTCGGGCGGCGCGCCACGGTTCTCGAACCCGAGCCGCTCGTAGAAGGCGAGCGTCTCGCGCAGGTCGCGACTCGGGAGGATCGGCACCGCGTACTCGGCCATGCCGTGACGCTACCGCAGCCCGTCCGAGCAGCCGGGCGTCGTTCGCGTGCAGGCGCCGTCGAGCTCGTCGAGCCGGTGCGTCGCTCGACCGCCGAGGCGGTGCCGCGGGAGACCGGTGGCGGCTCGCCGAGCGCGATCGGCGCGCCTCCGTGCACGGGGCCGCGCGCCCGCCGCGTGCTGAAATGGGCGGCGACATGGTGACGCTCGTCCCCCCGGCCCGACATCTCCTGCGCGCGAAGGACCTCGCCGACTCCCGCTACCGCGAGCCGCTCGACGTCGCGGCCCTCGCACGCGCGGCGCACCTCTCCCAGGCGCACTTCAGCCGCGAGTTCCGGCGTGCGTTCGGCGAGACGCCGCACCAGTACCTCCTCACGCGCCGGCTCGAGCGCGCGGCGGCGCTGCTGCGGAACACCGACCGCTCGGTCGCGGAGATCTGCCTCGACGTCGGCCTCCGGAGCGTCGGCTCGTTCACGACGAGCTTCCGCCGCGCCTACGGCATGTCCCCGACCGCCTACCGCGCCGCCCATCCGCCGGCGCTCACACGGGTGCGCGTGCCGACGTGCGTGCTGCAGGCATGGGGGCGGCCGCGCAACAGCAGCTTTCGAGAAGACAGCGCCGGGCGCCTCCCCTAACGTCATCGGCGACCACCGACAGGAGGAAACGATGCTCAAGCAGCTCACCCACGTGAACGTCTGGGTTCACGACCAGGAGGAGGCGCTCGCCTTCTACACCGAGAAGCTCGGAATGGAGCTCCGCGAGGACGTCACCGTCCCCGAGCTGGGCAACTTCCGCTGGCTCAGCGTCGGGCTCCCCGGGCAGGACGACGTGGCCCTGACGCTGATGGCCGTCCCGGGGCCGCCCGTCCTCGACGAGGAGACGCGCGGCATGCTCCGGGCCCTCGTCGCAAAGGGCGCCGCCGGCGGACTCTTCTTCGCCGCCGACGACGTCAGGGCGACGTTCGAGGAGCTCAAGGAACGCGGCGTCGAGTTCGTGCAGGAGCCGACGGAGCAGCCCTACGGGGTCGACGCGGGCTTCCGCGACCCGTCCGGCAACCAGATCCGGATGGTGCAGTAGCCGCGACGGCGGCCGGGCGGCGCCACGCGCACCCGTCCGGCCGCCGCTACCTCGCCGCGCGGAGCTGCCGCACGCCGGCGAGCCGCAGGCCGGGCACGTCGCGGTGGCAGCGGCCGTCCGCCGTCCACAGCGTCTGGCCCTCGACCGCGGCGGTCACCAGCAGGGCGGCGGCGCCGCGCGCGAGCTCGAGCTCGTGGAGCCCGTCGGCGCGCCCGTTCCAGTGCGCGACGACCCGCGACGGCCGCGTCCCCGGCGGCCGGGAGCGGGCCGCCATCCCGTACGACGTGAGCGTCAGCACGGCCGAGCCGGGCTCGTCGGCGAGGATGCTCGCGTACCGGCACGGCCACCGCCCGGCGAGTTGCGGGCCGTCGAGCAGGACGGCGACGACGAGGCTCGGGCCGATGCGGCGGATCAGGTCGGCAACCTCGTCGAGCCGCGCGAGATCCTCGCAGACGAGGGGCGCGGTCGTGACCCCGCCGCCGACGTCGATGACGTGCAGCAGCCGCTCGCGCACGTCGATCGCCTCCCACCAGAGCTTCCGCGGGTCGAGCGAGCGGGTCAGGTGGTACTGGCGCAGCTGCCCCTCGTCGAGGCACCAGCGGTGGTGCTTATCCTGCTCGTACCGGTCCCAGCCGGCGGCTCCGCGGACGCCGAAGTGGAGGTAGTTGCGCCCGAACGCGGGCCGCTCGGCCGGCTCGCGCACCCCCGCGATCAGGAACGTCGCGCCGTGCTCGTCGAGGGTGCGCTCCACCCCCTCGACCTCGTCCGCGGCGACCGCGTCCTCGGGGAAGACGACGGCGTCCACCCTCCCCGCCTCGTCGACCGCGACCGCGAGCAGGGAGCCGAGCAGCTCGAGGTCGACGCGCGCGTCGGGCGCGAACTCGAAGAAGCCGAAGCGCTCGAGGTCCATGTTCTCGAGCACGTCCGGGCGCGCCGGCCGGAAGTCGCTCCCGCGCAGGGAGAGCGGCCAGGGGACGAGGACGATCGTGTAGTCGGCGCGGTCCGGCGGCGGCGCCGGCTCGATGCTCCGCCAGCGGACGTCGACCGACTCGTAGCAGAGCGCGAGGTAGCGGCTGAGCGAGCGGATCGTGATCCCGCGCGCGGCGAAATGGGTCTTCGGCACGATCCGGACACGGGCGGGCGAGAGCCGGGACAGGGAGCCCTGCTCCTGGAGCAGCTTCCAGGCCGCGCCGGCGAACGTCGTCCGAGAGGCCGTCCGCCCGGAGGCGGCGACCGCCGCGCACGCCTCGTCGGCGATCGCGTGGAGCGTCAGCAGCGCCTCGGCGAGCTCCCACGCCTCGCCGGTCCGGACGGCCGCGAGCGGGAGGTCGCGGTCGCGCGTGACGGTGTCCCACAGGCGACGAACGAGCGACGGCGGCTCGCCCGCGCCCCACGCGTCGCTCCAGGCGCGCGCCGCGCGCCGCACGTCGGCGCTCCAGTCTCTGAGCGGCGGCCACCGCCGGCCCGGCGGAGGCGCGACGACGAAGCGGTACGCCTGCGCGTGGTCGAGGACGAGGTTCGCGAGGGTGAACACGTCCGGCGGCCAGCGGACGAGGTCGGCCCACGGCGGCGCCGGCGCGAACGCGGCGAAGTACGACGCGACGCTCGGCTCGAGCGGGGCCGCGCCGTCGCCGCCCGCGCTCCGGCCGGCCGGGAGGCTCCCCGGCAGGTCGACGGCGTGAGTAGCCTCCAGTCCCACCGCAGCGCTCTCCTCGCCCCGATGCCGCGGACGCGCGTCGGCGCGCGCCACTCGACCGCAGCCTGGCGGCAGGCAGGCGGCGTTGCATCGGTGGTTCCCCGCGGTCTAGACGACGCGCCCGCGCGCGGCCCACGCGTGGACGGTGAGCGTGAAGGGCCCGTCCGGTAGCAGCTCCCGGCAGCGCTCCCGCAGCGCCGCGAGCTCCGCCGCACCGAGGGTGCTCGCGTACGCGCCGGCCGGGCCGACGCCCAGCGTGAACGGCCCCCACCACTCGTCGAACCCCGCATAGTCGATCGCCGCGTCCAGCTCGCCCTCCTCGACGGCCCCGAGGCCCGCGGCCTCGAGCAGCTCCGCGAGGTGGCCCGCGCGGGCGCCGGCGAGGCCGGACTCGTCCTCGGCACCGGGGTCGAGCTCGCGCGCGGCGCTCCAGAACGCCGACAGCGGCGCCCGCTCGCCGGCGAAGTCCCAGACGCACGCCGCGACGACGCCGCCCGCTCGCGTCACGCGCGCCATCTCCGCCAGTCCGGCGACCGGGTCGGCCATGAAGTGCACGGCGAGCTGGGCGAGCGCGACGTCGAACGCGCCGTCGTCGTACGGCAGCGTCTCCGCGCCGGCGAGCCGCACGTCGACTCCGGGGTGCCGCGCCCGCGCCGCGGCGACGAACGGCTCCGACGGGTCGGCGGCCGACACCGCGTCCGCGCCGACCCGACGCACGAGCTCCGCGACCAGCGCCCCGGGCCCGCACCCGACGTCGAGCGCCGTCTGCCCCTCCCGCACGCCGGCGAACTCCACGAGCCCGGGCGCGAGGCGCTCCGACCAGCGGCCCATGAAGCGGTCGTAGGCCTCGGCCGCGACCTCGAAGCTCACGCGGCGACTCTAGAGCGCGCCGGCGGCGCGTGCGAGCGATCATGTGCGGCCGACCACGGGAGGAAGACAGCGTGAGCGTCACCCAGTACTACACGGCGACCACCCTCGACGGCTTCATCGCCGACCCGGACGACTCGCTCGAGTGGCTGTTCACGCGGGCGCGCGACGAGGACGGGCCGCTGGGCTACGGCGCCTTCATCGCCGAGGTGGGGGCGCTGGCGATGGGGGCGACCACGTACGAGTGGATCCTCGGCCACGAGCGCGCCGGCAAGGACCCCGCGGACCTGACGTGGCCGTACGAGGTTCCGTCGTGGGTGTTCACGCACCGCCGCCTGCCGCTCGTCCCGGGCGCGCCCGTCGCGCTCACGAGCGGCGACGTCGCGTCCGTCCACGCGGAGATGGTGCGCGCCGCCGGCGGCGGGAACGTCTGGCTCGTGGGCGGCGGCGACCTCGTCGGCCAGTTCGCCGACGCCGGCCTCTTGGACGAGGTCCTGGTGTCGATCGCGCCCGTCACCCTCGGCGAGGGGAAGCCGCTGCTTCCCCGCCGGCTCGAGCTGCGCCTCGAGGAGGTGGGGCGGAACGGCGACTTCGTCGCGGCGCGGTACTCGGTCGTGCGACCGGAC
>DATHTC010000364.1:0-2228 GCA_035463735.1 Gaiellaceae bacterium
CTGGCAGGGCGTGCGCGAGCTGTGCGACCGCTACGACATCCTGCTCTCGGCGGACGAGGTGATCACGGCCTTCGGCCGGCTCGGCTACTGGTTCGGCTCCGAGCGCTACGACATCCGGCCCGACATCGTGTGCTCGGCGAAAGGGCTGTCGTCGTCCTACGGGGCGATCGGCGCCGTGATCGCGAGCGACCGCGTGATGGAGCCGTTCCTCGAGGCGACGTCGATGTACGCGCACGGGATCACGTTCGGCGGCCACCCGGTGATGTGCGCGATCGCGCTCAAGAACATCGAGATCATGAAGCGCGAGCGGATCGTGGAGGGCGTCCGCGAGCACGAAGAGACGTTCCGCTCGACGCTCTCGCAGCTCCTCGAGCTGCCGATCGTCGGCGACCTCCGCGGGTGCGGCTACTTCTACGCGCTCGAGCTCGTGAAGGACAAGGAGACGCGCGAGACGTTCACCGACGACGAGTGCGAGACACTGCTGCGCGGGTTCCTCTCCGGCGAGCTCTTCCGCCGCGGCCTGATCTGCCGCGCCGACGACCGCGGCGACCCGGTGATCCAGATCTCGCCGCCGCTCGTCGCGCGGCAGGAGGAGTTCGACGAGATGGTCGGGATCCTCGGCGACGTGCTCGAGGAGGCCGGGAACCTGATGCGCAAGTAGGCAAGTAACAGACTGTTACTTTGTGCTTCTCGACGCGGAAGACCTCGTCCTCCTTACAACCTCTTCACGGTGCCTGGCACCGTCGCGGAAGTGTCACGAACCGGGCCGCCCCCTCGTGCCATCGAGCCGTGGAGCGCGATCCCGAAGCCGGCCGCCTTCACGGTGCCTGGCACCGTGGAAGCGCAGCGGCGCAGCGGTGCAGCGGCCGTTCCCGTTCGAAAGCGAGGAAGTAGCAGTCTGTTACTTGTCCCGTTGCGAACGGGATTCGGCGCCGCCGGGCGGCAGCGCCCGACGGGCTACCGGCGGACGAGGAGGGCGGCGCCGAGGCCGATCAGGAGCAGCGCCGGGACGACCGACCCCGGCAGGTCGAACGCGTCGAGCGCCTCCAGGATCAGCAGCGCGCCGATCACGGCGAAGGTGAGCCCCGCGACGACGTTGCCGCTACTCGGGCGCATCGTCCGTCACCTTGATCGAGCCGATCCCGCCCTCGAGCCGGAGCGCGACCGTCGGCTCGCCGACGTCGCCGTCGCGCGTGTCGTCGAGGTCGACCTCCGTGCCGTCCTCGTGCTCGCCGAAGAAGTCGATGTCGCCGATCCCGAGCTCCGCGTCGACCTCGACCGTCCAGCCCTCGGGCGGCGTCACGACCAACTCCCCGATCCCGATGCGCGCGTGCACGTCGACGCGGTCGCGGCCGCCGGGATCGAGGTCGCGCAGGTCGAGCTTGAGGCTGCCGATCCCGAGCTCGTACGGGTCGTCGAGGTCGCCCACCTCCTCGGGCCGCTCGCGCTCCTCGCCGATCCCGCCCGAGAGGCCGACGTCGACGGCCGCGACGACCGCGCCCGCGAGCGCGAGCATGATCCCGAGGACGACGAGCAGCCCGCGCGGCACCCCGCGGGGCAGGAGCGCGACGCCGGCTCCGACCGCGACGAGCAGCACCCCGAGCCACAGCTCCGCGTCGGCGTCGAAGACGTCGACCGCCGCCAGCAGCCACACGACGCCGAGCACCGCGAGCACGACGCCGAGCACCGCGGCGCCCGTGATCCGGCGCCGTTCCGGCTCGACCTCGGGCGGGGGCGCCGGCTCGGGCGGCTCCTCGTACGCGGGGGGAGGCGGTGGCTCGGTCACCGTCGCACCGCCCGCGCGAGCACCGCGAGCCCGATCACGATCAGCGCCAGCGGCCACAGGTAGTCGGAGTCGAACACGTCCGGAAAGACCTCGCGCGCGAGGAAGAAGAGGCCGAGCAGCACGAGCCCGATCCCGATCACCTCGGCTCCCGCGCCGCGGTCGTGCGTGCCGGCACCTGCCTCGCCGACGACCTCGCCCGGCCGCTCCTCCGGGATCGCGATCCAGCCGACGATGTAGAGCAGCAGCCCGGTGCCGCCCGCGAGGAGGAGGACGACGAAGGCGATCCGCAGGATCACCGGGTCGATCCCGAAGTAGCGTCCGAGGCCGCCGCAGATGCCGGCGATCACGCGGTCGTCGCGGCTGCGGCGGAGGACGCGCGGCCCTTCCGCGGGGGGCGGCGCAGCCGCGGGGGGCGGCGCGGCCGCGGGCGGCGGCTCGGGCT
>DATHTC010000365.1:0-8232 GCA_035463735.1 Gaiellaceae bacterium
GAGCTCGCCGCGGATCGTCTCGTTGCGCGAGCGCGCGCGGAACGTGAGGGCCATGTCGGGGAGGACGAACAGCATCCCCGCGCCCATGAGGCCGAGCAGGAGCGCGATCGCGGTGCCGCGCGACGAGCCCAGGACGGCGCCCACGAGCAGGCCGCCCGTGCCCGTGAGCACCTTGGCGGCGAGGAAGCCGGTGGGCGAGATGCGCCGGGCGAAGCCCGCGGCCCGCAGCTTCCGTGCCACGGAGTCGACGCTCGACTTCGGCGTCAGCCGCAGCGCCCACCCGGCGAGGCGCAGCTTCGCGGGCTCGAGCACCCGCTGCTTGAACGGGAGCTCGCCGGCGTGCGGGTTGAGCTGGACGCGTCCGTACGTCGACGCGCGGCGCACGGACAGGTGCCGCTGCCGCGCCGGCAGCGTGACGACCTCGGCGGCGAAGAAGGCGGCGACTGCGAGAACGGCGAACGAGAGCGCGAAGAGCATCGCTTACCCCTTGAAGGAGACGATCTTGCGGAGGAGGAGGGAGCCGAAGGCGATCATCGCCACGGCGAGGATCATCAGCTTGTGGCCGGTCGAGGTGCTGTAGAGCGGCTCCATGAACTCGCGGTTCAGCAGCGTGATCACGCCCGCCGTGAAGAACGGCAGCCCGACAAGGACGTAGGCCGACGCGCGGCCCATCGCGGTCAGGCCGCGCACCTTGCGGATGAACTGCTGCCGCTGGCGGACAGTCTCGGCGACCATGTCGAAGAGGGTCGCCAGCGAGCCGCCGACCTGGCTCTGGATCGTGACCGCGTTGAGGACGAAGCGGAGGTTGTTCGAGTTCACGCGCTCCGCCATGTCCGCAAGAGCGTCCTCCATGGCGCGGCCGAGCTGGGTCTCCGCGAGCACGCGCTGGAACTCCTTGCTGGCGGGCGGCTGGCTCTCGTCGACGACGCTCTGGAGGCCCTGCTTGAAGCTGTGCCCGGCCTTCAGCGAGGCGGCCAGGGTCAGGAGGATGTCCGGCAGCTGGTTCTCGAACGCCTTCAGGCGGCTCCGCATCTTGAGCCTGAGGTACCCGAGCGGCAAGGCGGCGCCGACCGCGAACCCGCCGAGGATCGCGAGCGTGGGGGCGCCCGCGACCGCGGCCACGAGGGCGAAGACGAACGAGCAGCCGACGATCACGTAGAGGAACTCGACCGTCCGCAGCGGCAGGTCGGCGCGCTCGAGCTGCCGGTGCAGCTTCGCCCACCAGTTCAGGTGCCCGAACGCCCGCTCCGTGGCGGCCATCACGCTCGAGCCCATCGCGAAGCGCTCCCGCTGCTCGGCCGCCTTCCGCGACCGCTCCGCGGGGGCGACGTGCGGCGAGAGGCGCGCCTTCAACCAGGCGGAGCGCCGGGCGGCGGCGACGAACGCGAGCGAGAGCAGGACGAGGAAGCCCACGACCGCGCCCATCGCGTACGAGCTCCACCAGGAGTCGTAGGCCGCGGCGGGGAGGGGCGTCGACGGCGCCCCCGGCGCGGCGGCGGCGCGGCCGGGCAGCGAGACGGAGGTCGTGTCGCGCCCGGCGCCCGGCGCCGTCGCGACGAGCTCGAGCTGCTCGCCGGGCCGCGCCGCGGTGACATACGTCAGCCGCCAGGTGCGCGCGAGCTCCGCCGCGATCTCCGCGTACGCGGCCGCGAGCCCGCTGGTCGAGGCGGCGTCGCGGTACGTGCCGCCCGTCTCCTCCGAGAGCCGGCGCAGGGACACGGGCGAGAACTGCTCGCTGGCGATGCCGACGGCGTAGACGGAGGCGCCGGCGCGGCGCGCGGCCAGGACCGCGGCCTCCTCGCTCGCGGCGCTCGAGACGTCCGTCCCGTCCGTGACGAGCACGAGCACGCGCCCGAGCAGCGGCTCCTTCGCGAGCATCCGCGAGCCGAGCACGACCGCGTCGTTCAGCGCCGTGCCCTGGACGGTGTCGACGGCCAACTCGCGGAGCGCGATGTCGGCGTCGATCGTCGCGGAGGTGAAGCGGGTGTAGGCGACGGCCTTCTCGCCGAAGCCGACGACGGCGATCCGGTCTGCCGGGGCCTTCGCGGACACGAACGACCGCGCGGCCGCGAGGGCGTCCGCGAGCGCGCGTCCGCGCATCGACTGCGACAGGTCGACGGCCACGACGACGCTCTTCGCCCGGCCGAGGTTCTCGGCGCGGAGGCCCGCGACCGGGGAACCGTTCTCCCACAGCCGCGGCGTCGCGCCGGGCGGGGCCGAGACGGTGACCGCGAGCTGCGGGTAGCCGTGCGAATCGACGTGCTTGACCTGCAACGAGCCGGCGCCGGCCGCGGTGGCGGCCGGGACGAGCGCGAGCGCGGCCAGTGCGACGAGGAGGGCGCGGAGCCTCACTGCACGGTCCCGAGCGTCGTCGACCCGAACGTGGGCCGCTCGCGGTCGGCGGTGAAGAACGTCGGCGGGAGCGTCACGCCGTTCGCCGCGAGCTTCTCGAGGAAGTGCGGCTTCAGGCCGGTGCAGCGGAGCGGCGAGAGCAGCCGCGCCGTGCCGGCGATCGCCTCGTCCTCCTCGGGCGGCTTCGCCACGAAGATGTCCTGCAGGGTGATCACGTCCGACTCCATCCGCAGCACCTCGGTGATGTGGGTGATGCGGCGCGAGCCGTCGACGAGGCGCTGGATCTGGACGAGCAGGTCGAACGCGGACGAGATCTGCTCGCGGATCGCGCGGTGGGGGAGCTCGACGCCGGCCGTCATCACGAGCGTCTCGAGGCGCGACAGCGCGTCGCGTGGCGAGTTCGCGTGGATCGTCGTCAAGGAGCCCTCGTGGCCCGTGTTCATCGCCTGGAGCATGTCCAGGGTCTCCGGGCCGCGGACCTCGCCGACGATGATCCGGTCGGGGCGCATGCGCAGGGAGTTGCGGACGAGCTCGCGGATGCGGATCTCGCCCTGGCCCTCGATGTTCGGCGGCCGCGACTCGAGCGTGATCACGTGCTCCTGCTGGAGCTGGAGCTCGGCGGCGTCCTCGATCGTGACGATGCGCTCGTCGAGGGGGATGTAGGCCGACATCGCGTTCAGCGTCGTCGTCTTGCCGGTGCCGGTGCCGCCCGAGACGAGGATGTTGAGCTTCCCGCGCACGCAGGCGGCGAGGAACTGGCCGGCCGTCGGCGTGATCGTCCCGAACGAGACGAGGTCGTCCATCGTGTACGGGTCGCGCGAGAACTTCCGGATCGTCAGGGTCGGCCCCCTGAGCGCAAGCGGCGGGATGATCGCGTTCACGCGGCTGCCGTCGGGGAGGCGCGCGTCGACCATCGGCGAGGCCTCGTCGATCCGGCGCCCGACCTGCGAGACGATCTTGTCGATGATGCGCAGCAGGTGCGCGTCGTCGAGGAACGTCACCGGCGTCCGCTCGATCTTGCCGGAGCGCTCGATGTAGATCGCCTCGGGGCCGTTGACCATGACCTCGGTCACGGTGTCGTCGGCGAGGAACGGCTCGAGCGGGCCGTAGCCGAGGATGTCGTCGGCGATCTCCTTGACGATCTGCTGGCGCTCCTCGCGGGTGAGCGGCGTGCGGTCGAGGATCAGCTGCTCCGTGACCGCGCGCAGCACCTTGTCCGACAGGTCCTCGGGCGAGGAGGTGGCGAACAGCTCCGGGCCGAGCTTCGCGATGCACGCGTGGTGGATCCGCGTCTTCAGCTCCGCGTACGGGTCGGTCGAGACGGGCTCGACCTTCGTCGGCGGCGCCGCGCCGACGCGGGGCGGCTCCGCCGTGGCGGATGCCGACCCCGAGCCGTTCGGCGTCGTCTTGAGGCGGTCGTGGAGGCCCATCGCCTACGCCTTCCCGAGCGCGAACATCCGGCGGCGCTCCTTCGCCCTCGGGCGCGCCCCCGCAGCGAGCTGCTTCGCCATGTCGCGGACGGCCTTCGAGAAGTCGTTCCGCGGCTCGGCGAGCACGATCGGGTTCCCGCGGTTGACCGCCAGCGGCACCGCGCCGTCGCTCGGCACCTCGAAGGAGACACGGCGCTCGAGCGCCGCCTCGACCTCGCCCGGCTTCATCCCGACCTTCGTGTGCGTCTTGCGCAGCACGACGCGGATGCGCTCCTGCGGGAACGAGAGCAGCTCGAGCGTCTGGAGCGCGAGCCGGACGTTCTTCAGCGTCGGCACGTCCAGCGCGCAGAGGAGCAGCAGCTCGTCCGTGCGGTCGAGCGTCGCCAGCATCGGCCCGTGGAAGAACGGCGAGGTGTCGACAACGATCACGTCGTAGCCCTCGCGCGCGACCTCGAGCAGCTTGGCCAGCTTCGCCTCCGTCACGAGCTCGGCGTCCTCCGGGCGCAGCGGCGCGGGGAGGATGTCGAGGCCGGACGGGTGGCGCGTGATGTAGCCCGCCAGCTTGTCCTGGTCGAGCTCGCCGGGCGCGGTGACGAAGTCGTGGATCGTCTTCTCCGGCTCGAGCCCGAGCATG
Organism: Gaiellaceae bacterium; assembly: GCA_035463735.1. Taxonomy (GTDB): domain Bacteria; phylum Actinomycetota; class Thermoleophilia; order Gaiellales; family Gaiellaceae; genus DATHTC01. Next base: position 4,417 of record DATHTC010000365.1, read on the forward strand.
ATCGCGGCGTCGCCGAACTGGAGGTCGAGGTCGAGCAGCAGCGCCCGCTTGCCGTGGTGCTTGGCGAGCGAGGAGGCGAGGTTCGTCGTCATCACGGTCTTGCCGGTGCCGCCCTTCGGCGAGAAGACGGTGACGATCCGCCCGCGGCTGCCGCTGGCAGCGGCCCGCCGGCCGGAGTGGCTCACCTTCTTCAGCGCGAAGACGACGTTCTCCGGCAGCTGCGGCAGCAGCAGCACGTCGGCGACGTCGGCCTCGAGCGCGGCCTCGAGCAGCGCCGAGGACTCGAGGGACGCGACGAGGATCACCGGCGCCCGCGTGTACTCGCGGATCGCGGCGAGCTCGTTCGTCGGCAGGGACTCGCCGCGCGTGCCGTGCACGACGACGTGGAGGTGCCCGCCGGCGAGCGCACCGGCGCCGTCCCGCACCTGCTCGGCGTAGCCGACGAGCTCGACCTCGTCGTGCGCCTCGAGCGCCGCGCGGAGGCCGTCGAGGCCCTCACACGAGCCGCTGACGAAGACGCGGACGCGGTCGCGGCCGTCGTTGTCGAAGTCGTGGCTCATCAGTTCCTCCCGAAGCAGACCGAGGGGTTCGCGCCGGGACGCATCCCGTCGCACAGCAGGGTGGTGACGGTCTCGAGGCTCTCCGGGCTGTCGGTGGCGTCGGCCACCGGGCGCAGCGCCAGCGTCCAGCCGGTCGCGACCTTCCGGGCGAACTCGAGCTTCTGCGTCTGGGCGTCGGTCAGCGCGAGCTGCACGGAGACCTCGCCCGAGTCGCCGCCGACGCGCTCGGAGGCGAGCGTGGTGTCGGCCGCCTTCAGCACCTGGATGTCCCGGAGGACGACACGGCTGACCGAGAACTCGTCGTCGTTCTCGTCGTCGGTCCGCTTCACGGTGAAGACCGCGACGACGTCGACGTGGTCCCCACGCTTGACGGTGCCGGCGAGGAGCTGGTTGACGTTGCCGTCGACCTGAACGGCGCGGAGGTTCCCCCGCAGCTCGCCCTGGACGCCGGCCGCCTCGACGGCCTTGAACCGGCGCACGCTCACCTGCTCGCCCTCGTAGACGGTCTCGGTCGCCACCAGGTCGCGGACCTGGGACGGCTGCGAGATCGCGCCGGGGACGACGGTGCGGCGGGCGACCTTCTCCGGGCGGAGCAGGCCGTCCTCGAGGACGTCCGCGCCGGGGGTGCCGGCCGGGATCTGCTTCGCGGCGACGTACACGGTGACGTTGGCCTCGTCGGCGCGAACGGTCTTCTTGTAGCTCGCGACGTAGAAGCTCGTGAGGATGGCCGCGAGCGCCGCCAGGCCGACGGCGAGGACGATATTTCTGAGGCGGTAATTCATCTATCCGGTCCCTTTTGTCGGTTGCTATTCGACGAGCTCGACGACACTGACTCCGGGGCTGTAGCTCGAGCCCGAGCTCCCCTGGATTCCCTGCCAGATCGTTTTGGTGAAGTAGCCGTAGAACTTCTCGTTGGTGCCGCTCAGATCCATGCCGGTCAGGTGGAACGCGACCCAACCGACGATGTGGTATTCGGCACCGGAGCCCGTTCCCGTTAGCTTGTCGTAGATCGGGAACAGGAGCTCCTGCCCGGCGGTCATCTTCTCCTCGAGGACGGATCCGACGTTGTCGGAGCTGAACGGGTTCCCCGTCCGGGCCGGGTAGTTGCTGTTCGCCTCCATGTACTTGTCGAACCCGTAGCGGATCCAGTCCCCGAGGGTGCTCGAGCCCGGGTTCGTGTCGCTGCCGTCGAGGTTGATGAAGCCGAACGAGCCGGCGCCGTCGGGCTCGGTCTTCTTGTCGCTACCGGACTTGAGGTGGTAGTACTCGAGCTCGACGTCCTCTCCGAAGCAGCCGGGCGCGCACTTGAGCTTGGGGTGCTCGATGTTGACGACGATCGGCGCCACGTAGAGCGCCGAGGAGGGGTTGCCGACCTGGGCGGTCGCGGTCGCGCGAACCTCGACCTCGCCAAATTGAGGGCCGAAGAGCTTCGCGAAGAAGCCCGGCGCGGGGCGGCTGACGGTGACCTTGAGCCGGTCGCTCCCAAGGACCTGGACGTCGGCGGTTCCGCCGCCGTTCTTGTCCACGTACTCGAGCGCCAGGTTCGTGGCGACGCCCGGGTCGTCGGGAAGTTTCTGCGCGCCACCGAGCGCGGCGGCGTCGGCCGTCGTCTGCGCGGCGCGGTCGGCGCGGTACCAGGAGCCGACGTCGAGGACGAGGGCGCCCATGCCGAGCAGGACGGCGAGGAACGCGACCGACAGGACCATGGCCTGGCCGCGCTGGCTGCGAAGGCTGTTCATTCCACACGCTCCACTGCGGTGCTCGTCATCGTCCCGGACTTCACGACCCGGCCCAGCACGTCGATCGAGAACTCGAACTTCGCGTGCACGGTCACGTCCTCACCCGGGTCCCACGACGAGCTGACGGTCACGTCGCCCGTGTCGAAGTCGGAGCCGAGGTCGGAGCCGGCCTTGACGACCTCCGCCTTGACGTAGTCGGACGGCGCCGGGCGGTGGCGCGAGACCGCAGCCTTCCTCGCGCCCTCGCGGACGGCGTCGGTGAGGGTGATGTACTGCTTGAAGACGACCCCGAACTGGACGATCGCGAGCAGGATCAGCATCAGCGCCGGCAGGACGAGCGCGAACTCGACCACCGACTGGCCCCGCTGGTTCCTGAGTGAAATCCGGTTGCGCATTTCGGTTCGGTGTCGCCTTTCAGTCGATGGGCCGGCGGGGACTTCTCCAGGAGAGGGCCCCGCCGGCCATTCCGTCGGAACGGACCTACTTGATCGCGTTGGCGACGCGGGTGAGCACCGACTCGATGTTCGTCGAGAGCAGCACCAGGGCCGCGATGATCAGCGCGGTGATGACGGCGAGGATGACCCCGTACTCCGCCATCGTCTGGCCCTCCTCCCGGCGGAGCGAGGTCGGCGCGGAAGAGTGGAGCCAAGCGGCGAGCTTCAGCATGAGCTTCACCTCCCTTCGGTCCGTCGGGGCGGGCCGGGCGGCGGCTCGCCGGATGGCAAAGCTGAATCGGATGGGAATGGCGATGGAGTCGTCGGAGCTCGTTGCCACGCGAGTGCAGTTCCCTTCGTCGTCCCCGGCGTGGCCGCGCCGCCGACGTGCGGATCTGGCCCCGATCATCGGGACGAGATTGCGGCGGAAAATCCCCCGGTTTGGTGATTCGGGTGCGATGTCACCCATCCGGGGGAGAAGCGACCTCCCGGGGCTCCCGATAGTCCGATCACTCCGCCGCGGCGCGGAGCAGGATCGTTCGACCACATCGCAGTCGCGCCGCCGGCGGCCACGGCGCCAGAGCACGGGAGCCATCGAGATGCCACAGCCGAAGGACCGGTCGCGCAGGAGACTGACGCGCCTCTTCCTCTTCGTCTTCTTCCTCGCGTCCGCCGCGGTCGTCGCGGCCGGGCGCCTCAGGCGTGCCCCGCGCGACGCGGAGCTCGTCGACGTCACCGTCGACCCCGCGGGCGCGCAGGAGCACGGCGTGCCGGGGTGGGCGTCCACCCCGGCACAGGACGCGCCGCTCGCGCGTGCCCGCCGGGTTCCGCTGTCGACGCGGAGGGCCGCCGGCAGCCTCGTGTTCGCCGTGCTCTTCTTCGCCGGCGCTTCGTTCTCCGCGGTCGCGGGCGACAACGTCGCCGGGCTGCTGGAGGGCGACGGCGGCGAGACCCTCGTCCTTGCCACCACCGCCGAGCCGGAGGGGCTCGCCGTCGAGGAGGCCCCGCCCGCCGAGGCTCCCGCCGAGGCCGCGCCGGCCGAGGAGGCGCCGGCGCCTGCGAGCGTGCCCTCGGGCTCGGTCG
>DATHTC010000366.1:0-9305 GCA_035463735.1 Gaiellaceae bacterium
CGTCGCCGGCCCCTGCGTCGGGACGCGGCCGCTGGGAGGCGCCGCCGTGTGCCGGCGGCGCGCCGAGGAGGAGCGCTGCGAGGGCGACTGCGATGATCGTCCCGGCCTTCATCTCCGGCCGAGCGTCGCGGACGCCGCTCAACGCGCGCTAACAGCCCGCCAACAGCACGGTGATGGTGTGGTACGTTCGCCGCAGCCGGGTGCGGCACGGCGACGTCCCTAACTCCGGGCGAGGTGACCGTGGCAGTCGACTACTTCCTCAAGATCGACGGCGTTCCGGGCGAGAGCAGGGACGCGAAGCACAAGGGCGAGATCGAGCTCGAGTCCTTCAGCTGGGGCGCGACGAACGAGCCCGGACCGGGGGTCGGCGGCGGAGGCGGCGCCGGGAAGGTCGCGATCCAGGATCTCCACGTCGTGAAGAGGATCGACAAGGCCTCGCCGAGGCTCTTCCTCGCGTGCGCCTCCGGCCAGCACTACAAGGAGGCCGTGCTGACCGCAAGGAAGGCCGGGCAGGCGCAGCAGGAGTACCTGATCATCAAGCTGAACGACGTCGTCGTCACGTCGTTCCAGACGGGTGGGTCGGAGAGCAGCGAGATGCCGCACGACTCGGTCTCGTTCGACTTCGGCCGGATCGAGGTCCAGTACCGGCCGCAGAAGGCCGACGGCTCGCTCGACGCGGCGGTCAAGGCCGGCTGGGACGTCAAGCAGAACAAGAAGCTCTAGGCCGGCTCCGCCCGCTCCAGGAACCCGAGCTCGAGCAGCCGCCGTACGACGGGGAGCGCCGCCGGCACGAAGTCGGCGCGTTGGCCCGCGTCGAGGTCGAAGGTGGCCGACGCGCGCCCGAGCACCTCGCGGAGCGGCCGCTCGCCGTCGAAGTGGGGCAGCAGCGACGCCGTGTGCCGGTCGATCCCGAGCTGGAACCGGAGCCCGTCCGCGAGCTCGAGCGTCTGCTCCTCGACGACGAAGCCGCCGTCGTGCGCGACGATCGTCTGGCGCAGCCGGTGGGGCACCAGGCGCAGCGGCTCGCCGAGGAGGGCGTCGCTCCGGAGCGCGTCGACGACGTCGTGGCCTGCGAACACCCGCAGGGTGTGCTCCCCGGCTGGCTCGAGCCGGTCGAGCGGGAGCGTGTCCTCGGCCACCCAGTTGCGCGCGGCCGCCCGTCGCCGTAGCACGATCGCGCCGTAGCCGACGGCGTCGACGCCGAGGCGCTCCAGGTACGCGACCCAGCGGTCGAGGGCGGCTGGGTGCTCGTCCGGCCGCGCTTCCGCCAGCGGCCGCAGCCAGCCCGCCGCGTGCGTGAGCGGGTCCTCCGTCTTGTAGTGGAGGAGCCACGCGTCGCACCCACGCCGCTCCACCCACGCCCGCAGCGGCACGTACGGGTCGCCGTCGCGCTCGTGCGCCCAGCTGACGAGCAGGTGCGCGAACCCACCCTCCTCCAGCGCGCTCGGCGCCTGCTCGACGAGCGCACGGCAGAGCGCGTCGCCGACGAGCCCGCTGTCGCGGTAGGCGTAGTCGCTGTCGGGCGAGAGCACGTAGGGCGGGTTCGAGACGATCAGGCCGAAGCGCTCGCCGGCCACCGGCTCGAAGCCGGCGCCCTCGCGGAGCTCGACGTTCTCGACCTCGTTCAGGCTCGCGTTGAAGGCCGCGTACGTGAGCGCCCGCGGATTGACGTCGGTGGCGACGACGCGCTCCGCGTGGCGCGCCGCGAGCAACGCCTGGATCCCGCAGCCGGTCCCGAGGTCGAGTGCGGCCGGCACCGGCCGCCGCACCGCGACCTTGGCCAGCGTCACCGACGGAGCCTGGATCCCGGGCACGTGGTCGTAGGCCGGCAGCCCGTCGCCGGGCCCGCCGTCCGAGGCGACCCACAGCTCGCCGTGCGGCACGAGCCGGGCACGCGCGACGACTTCGCCGCCGTCCCTGCGGACGAGGCCGAGCGCGGCGGCTCCGTCGACGCCGAGCTCGCCGAACGCACCCGCGGCGACAGCCGCCCCCACGGATGCATCGAGCAGGAACAGCCGGGCGAGCGTGGAGAAGGCGTCGTCGCCCAGGCGACGCAAGTGGACGGCGGTGTCGGCGGGCCGCGACGAGAGCTCGTGCGTGCCGAGCGTGGCCTCGACGCGGTCGGACGTGAACTCGGCCGCGCGCAGAGCGTCCAGCAGCCCGCGCAGCCGCCCCGGGTCCGGGACCAGCGGGACCGCGCTGCCGGCGCTCACGCGGCGATGCTACCGCCGCGGCGGCGCGCAGCCGCGCCGCTTACCGCTGCGCGGTCGCCTCCCGCCGCAGCCAGCGCGCCGTCACCAGGCCGGCCACGGCGCAGAGCCCCACGAGCGGGATGTCGATGAGGAGGAACTCCCAGCCGATGCGGTACTCGCCGCTGACGACGGTGGCGAGCGTCCCGAGGACAACGGCGAGCGCGATGCCGACCGGGAGGCGCAGCGACGGACGCAGGAAGCCGAGCAGGGCGCCCGCGACGAGGCCGCTGACGATGGGGAGGAGCTCGTTGACCATCACTCGCCGCCCTCCACGGCGCCGGCGTCCTCCGCCTCGACGCTCACCGGCTCGGGCTCCAGCGTCCCGCCCGGGGCGCTGCCGGCGGCGAGGTCGCCCGTCCCCTCGGCGAGAGCCGCCCCTTCCTGCGACGGCGCCGGCGACATCGGCATCCCGCCGAACAGCTCGCCGGTCGGCGCCGCGCCTGCGTCCTCCGCGCCGACCGCGGCGGCGGCCGCGAGCACCTCCGGCGAGGCGACGGGCTCGGCGGCACCGGTCGCAGCCGGAGCGCCCGTCGTCGCCTCGACCTGCGCCCCGTCGATCTCGATCGTGATCCGCATCGTCTCCCCTCTCAGGACAGGACCGCGTAGCGGCCCTCGAAGGTCACAGCGCTCGAGGTCAGGTTCTTCACGGTGATCCAGTAGGTCGTCTGCGTCGCGTTCGCGCGCTCGACCGCCACGTCCCAGTCGAGCTGCGGGGCGCCCGACTTCGGCGAGGTCGGCATCATGTACCAGACGACGTGCCACGCCGACGGCCAGCTGTGGGTGAACCACCTTCTGGTCGCTCCGGCGGCGATCGTCGCGGTCCACTGGGTGCCGGTCCACACGGCAAGCCTCCTTTCAGTAGCGGCTGAGGATGCAGTAGCGGCCCTCGAAGCTCACGGGATCCGGGGTCAGGTTGCGGACGGTGATCCAGTACGTCGCGAACTCCGCGTTCGCGCGCTCCACCTGCGTCGTCCACGAGAGCTGCGGGCCCCCCGGGCGGGGCGTGGTCGGCATCACCGTCCAGACGATGTGCCAGGTCGCGGGCCAGTTGAACGTGAACCAGCGGCGCGTCTGGTTCGCCGTCAGGCTCCCGCGCCACTGCACGCCGCAGACGGGCTGCGTCATCCAGCCGTCGACGGGGATCTCCCACACGCCGCGGTTCCGCGTTCCCGCACGGAGCACGCGCGCGTGCGGATGGTAGAGGAGGTCGCCGACGAACATGTTCGGGAGCCCGTTGGAGAAGTCGCGCCAGCTCGCGCCGCCGTCGCGCGTCTCGTAGACGCCGAGGTCGGCCGCGACCCAGGCGCGGTTCGCGTTGGCGGGGTCGACCTGGATCGCGTTGAGCGGCAGCCCCGGCAGCGCCGAGGTCGTTCGGTCGAGCCAGGTCGCGCCGCCGTCGTCGGAGCGGTAGACGCGCCCGCCTCCGATGCGGCTGTAGGTCGCCCAGATCCGGTTGAGGTTCGCGGGGTCGACGTAGAGGTCGCTCACGAACGCATTCGCCCTCGGCGTCGTCAACGCGGTGAGGCCGCTCCACGCGGCGCCGGCCCACCGCGACCGGAACACGCGGCCGTCCGTGGTGCCGACGTAGAGGCTGTCCGCATTCGGGACGTACATCGCGCTCGCCCGGCCCCCGCCGGGGAACGCCAGCGGCGTCCAGGCGGCGCCGTTGTTGCGGGAGACGTACACGCGGTCGCCGCCGATGGCGATCGTGTTCCCGTTCGTCGCGCTGCACTCGAACGGCGGGTAGAAGAGGCTCCCCTCGCCCGAGGGCACGGGGGGCCCGATCCACGTCCACGAGCCGAAGCCGCCGCCGTTTCCCGACCGCTCCGGGCTCATCCCGTAGTACGTGTGGTACGCGATCAGCGGGTTCGTCCGGTTGATCCCGCAGTCGCCGCCGTCCCCGTCAGCGACGTGCTCCCACGTCGGCGAGCCGGCCCAGCGCTCGGTGCCGTTGTCCTGAGTGCCGCCGATCAGCCGCCGCGACGAGCCGGGGTCGTGCGCGAGGAACTCGAACTCGGAGATGACGAGGCCGTTGTTGCAGTGCGCCCACGTAATCCCGCGGTCGGGGCTGCGGTAGAGGCCGCCGTCGTTGCCGACGTAGATGGTGTCCGGCCGCCCGGGCTCGAACGCGATCGCGTGCTGGTCGGGGTGGATCGACTGGCCCGACGAGCCCTTGTTCGTCAGGTTGCGCCAGGTCCACGTCGACCCGGACAGGTCGCCGCGGTGGACCTCGATCGCGCCGCAGTAGATCTGTCCTGGGCGGTCGGGCGCGACGGCGAGGAACCAGTCGTACCAGGCCTGCCCGGTGTTCACGCCCGGCGGCGGCGCGACCCCGCCCCACGACCCGCCGGAGCGTCGCCAGAGGTACGGGGTGCCGCCGCGCGACCCCCACGCGTACGCGATCCCGGGGCTCGACCGCGCGATCGCGACCGCAAGCCGGTCGAAGGAGCCGGGGCTGCCGCCGAGCGTCACGGCGCTCCACGACGTGCCGCCGTTCGTCGAGCGGTACACCCCGTCGCTGCACGCGGCCAGGATCTCGGCCGACCGCCCGCCGGCCGGGGCGATCGCGAGCGACCAGGTGCGGGCCGTGCGCCGCCGCGTCCAGGTGACGCCGCCGTCCGTGGAGACGTAGAGCCCTCCCGTCGTGCCCGCGAGCAGGTGGCTGGAGTCGGCCGGGTCGACGAGCAGGTCGTAGAAGCCCTGGCCGACGAACGGCGCCGTGCACAGCGTCGACCAGGTGGTGCCGCCGTTCGTCGAGCGGAGGATCCCGGCGCCGAGGAACCACCACCAGTTCCCCTCGCCGGTGCCGCAGTAGACCGTGGCGGGATTGCTCGGGTCGAAGGCGAGCGCCCCGACGGCGAGCGTCGGGGCGTAGTCGGTGCGGGGTGCCCAGCTCGCGCCGCGATCCCTGCTCTCCCAGACACCGCCGTTGGCGGCGCCGACGAGGAGGTGCGCGGCGTTGCCGGGGTCGATCGCGACGGCCGAGACGCGACCGGAGACGTTGACGCGACTCGAGCCGTAGGTCTGGCCGTTCGGGATCGTCCAGGGGCCGAGCGACCGCCACTGCGGCCCCGTCCCGGTCGGCGGCCCGAGGTGCTCGCCGACGTCCATGTGCTCCTGCGCGACGGACTCCGCGACGACCGCCTCCTCGGGCGAGGCCGAGCGCGCCTTCGCGCCGCTGCGGCGCCGCTTGGGCCGCGCGGGAGCGGCCGGCTCGCCGCCGGGCATCGCGGTGAAGGCGGCGGCGCGGTCGTGGAACTCGCCGCGCGCCTCCGACGGCACCGCCAGCTCGACGGTGGCGGTCGCGGTCTCCTCGTACCCGGAGCGCTCGAGCACCTCGAGCAGGCGCAGCAGGGCCTTCCCGCCCGCCGGCCGCTCGCCCGGCTCTTCCGCCTCCTCGTCCGGGGCGACCTCCGCGAGGTGCCCCTCGTCCTGCGTCTCGATCGCGTCGTCGAACGGCCCGCGCATGCGCCCCCTCCTACGGCTCCTCCGGCTCCTCCGGCTGCTCGGCCTCGGCCTCGTCGGCGGTCTCGTCGACCGTGTCGCCCTCGGCCGCGTCCCCCTCCTCCGCCTCGCGCTCGGGCGGGAGGTCCGGCTCGGTGGGGCTCTCGGGCGGCACGTCCCCGAAGCGCTCGCGCAGGAACTCGCGCAGGTGCTCGGCCGGCGGCCCGCCACCCTCGGCCGGCGGCCCGCCACCCTCGGCCGGCGGCTCGCAAGGCTCGGCCGGCGGCTCCTCGGAGCCCGAGCCCGACGGCGAAGGCGTGAAGTGGAGCATCGGCCTCCCCGGCGCTGGACGACACGGAGGCGAATCGCGCCGCAGGACGACTGCCGCGCCGACCATCCCACAGCCGCGCGGCGCACGTCAAGCGCGGCCCGCCCTTGCGTCGGCTACGCTCGACAAAACCTGGATGAGACCCGTCGACCTCCTCACCCTCCCCGCCGGCAGACGTGCGAAGTACGTCGTGCTCGTCGCCGGGATCCTCGTCGCGGGCGCGCTCGCGTCCCAGGCGGGGAAGCTCGAAGGCGCGCTGCGCGACGAGCCCGCGTCGACCCTTCCGTCGAACGCCGAGTCGCTGCGCGTGCTCGAGGCGTCCGGGGGATTCCCGTCCGCGGACGAGACGAGCGCCGTCACCGTCTATCGCCGCGAGGGCGGCCTGACCCCGGCCGACCGGGCGCGCATCGACGCCGTCCGGGGTGCGCTCGACTCGCTCGGCGGTGCCGTCGGCGCGACCGCCCCGGCGCAGACGTCGGACGACGGGGCCGCCGCGCTCCTCGTCACGCCGATCGACGACGACGGGGAGCCCGACCCGGTTCCCGCCGCGGTCGACCGGATCCGCGAGGTCACGGGCGACGGCGGCGGCGGACTCCGTGTCGCCGTCACCGGCGCGGCCGGCTTCGAGACGGACATCTCGCGCGTGTTCGAGGGTGTCGACGTCGACCTGCTGATCGGCACGGGCGCGCTCGTGCTCGTCCTGCTGGTCCTCATCTACCGCTCCCCGGTGTTCTGGATCATCCCGTTCGTGACCGTCCTGCTCGCGGAGGGAGCCGTCCGCGGGCTCACGTACCTCGCGGCCGAGGCCGGGGTGGTCGTCTCGCCGCAGACGTCCGGGATCGTGTCGGTGCTCGTCTTCGGCGCCGGCACCGACTATGCGCTGCTGCTCGTGGCGCGCTACCGCGAGGAGCTGCGGAACATCGAGGACGCGCACGAGGCGATGCGGCGGACGCTGCGGACGGCGGGCCCCGCCGTCTTCGCGTCCGGCGCGACCGTGGCCGTCGGGCTGCTCGCGCTCACGCTCTCCCTGATCGGCTCGACGGCCGGCCTCGGGCCGGTGTCGTCGCTCGGAGTCACCGTGGCGATGCTCGCGATGCTGACGATCCTGCCCGCTGCGCTGCTGGTGGTGGGGCGCCGGGCGTTCTGGCCGTTCGTCCCGCGCGTCGGCGCGCACGCCGACCCGGCCACGCGCGGCGTCTGGCGACGACTCGGCGAGCGCGTCGCCCGCCGCCCGCGCCTGACGTGGATCGCGCTCTCGGCCGCGCTGGCGACGCTCGCGCTCGGCGTCGTCCGGCTCGACACGACGCTCGCGCCGTCCGATCTCTTCCCCGGCGAGGTCGAGGCGGTGACCGGGCAGGAGCTCCTGCAGCGCAGCTTCCCGGCAGGGTTCGGGGCGGCGACGACGGTGTTCCTCCCCGGTGCCGACCGCGCGGCGGCCGAGGAGGCGGCGCGACAGCTGGAGCGCGAATCGGAGGCCGTCGCGGGCATCGCCGGGATCGAGACAGGCCCGCCCGGCGCGCTCGTCCGGGTGGTGGTGCCGGACAACCCGTTCGCGGCCGAGGCCGTGGAAGCCGTCCCGGCGCTGCGCGCCACTGTGCGCCGCGCGGCCGGACCGGAGGCTCTCGTCGGCGGCCAGACGGCCGAGAGCTTCGACCAGCGCGAGGCGGCGAAGCGCGACAACCTCGTGGTCGTCCCGATCACGCTCGTCGCCGTCTTCGTCATCCTCGCACTGTTGCTGCGGGCGGTCGTCGCGCCCGTGCTGCTGCTCGCGACGGTGGTGCTGTCGTTCGCCGCGGCGCTCGGCGCGTCGGCGGTTCTCTTCGAGACCGTGTTCGACTTCGGCGGCGCCGATCCGAGCCTCGTGCTGATCGCGTTCGTCTTCCTCGTCGCGCTCGGCGTCGACTACAACATCTTCCTGATGACGCGCGTCCGGGAAGAGGCGCTCGAGCGCGGGACGAAGGAGGGCATGCTCCGTGGGCTCGCGGTGACCGGCGCGGTCATCACCTCGGCCGGGATCGTCCTCGCGGGCGCGTTCTCGATCCTCGCGACGCTGCCGATCGTCGTGCTCACGCAGATCGGCGTCGTGATCGGGCTCGGCGTCCTGCTCGACACGTTCCTCGTCCGCTCGATCCTCGTGCCGGCGCTCGCGTTCGACCTCGACCGGCGGATCTGGTGGCCGTCGCGCCTCGCACGCCCGGCGGCGCGCCGCCCAGGGCGTCACGTCGAGGCGGAGCGGTTGCCGGTTGCACGCGGCGGCGAGGCCCCGTAGCGTCCCGGCGTGGCCGGCGGTGGGCCGGCCGGACAAGGGGAAGAGAGGGAGAGCATGCGTCTACGCATCGCGCTCGTGCTCGCGCTTGGGCTCGCTGTGCTGGTTGGACCGGCGCCCGCGGGAGCGGTCATCGACGGCGAGCGGGACGGGAACGACCACCCGTACGTCGGCTACATCCGCAACCTGCAGTTCTCGTGCACCGCGTCGGCGATCTCGCCGTGGCTGGTCGTCACCGCCGCGCACTGCTTCGACGAGTCGGGCACGGACACCGTCTGGGTCACCTTCAACGAGAACTACCGGACGCCGCAGCCGTGGACGGCGCCGAACGGCGGCCCGGGCTGGTACCAGGGCACCTGGCACGCGCACCCGGACTTCTGCATCGCCTGCGAGGGCGGGCTGCCCGGCTTCGACACGCACGACGTCGCGATCGTCGTCCTCGACCAGCCGGTGATGCTCCCGCGCTACGCGGAGCTGCCGGCACTCGGGCTCGTGGACACGCTGCCGGCGAAGAGCGGGATCACGTCCGTCGGCTACGGCATCCAGGAGCTCATCCCCGGCGGAGGGCCGCCGACGCTCTTCCGTGACGGGTACCGGATGCGGGTCGACGCCTGGCTCGTGTCGGGCAACTTCGTCCACGCCGCCGAGTACCTGAAGATCAACGCCGCCAAGGGAGGGACGTGCTTCGGCGACTCCGGCGGGCCGAACCTGCTCGCCGGCACGGACACGATCCTCGGCGTGAACTCGTACGTGACGAACGGGGGCTGCAACGGGGTCACGTACTCGAACCGCATCGACCTCGGGTACGTGCAGGACTTCTTCGAGCCGTACCTCTCGAACCCGGCCTACGGCTACACGCCGTAGCGGGTCCCGTCGCCGGCGGCCGGGCCGTCCCGGCCGCCGGCGGCGCTACCGTCGCCCTCGCCGGAGCCGCACGGCGGGCGCCCGCCGCGTCGGCTCGTGGGCCGGCGAATCGTCCCCGACCGTGTGGTCCTCGACCGCCGGCTCCTTGGCC
>DATHTC010000367.1:0-2131 GCA_035463735.1 Gaiellaceae bacterium
CGCGAAGGACTGCGTCGGCGACCCCGACGAGCGCCGTGCGCAGGCGGCTTCCGCCCGCGGAGCCGAGGGCGAGCACCGGCCCGTCGCCCGCGACCGCGATGCTCGGCGCCGTCATGCTCTCCATCCGCGCGCCCGGTTCGAGCGGCCCGAAGTGGAGCTCCACCTCCCCGAGCATGCTGTTCAGCTGGAGGTCGAGGCCCGGCAGGAAGTCGCCCGACCCGAGCCCGAGGGTGGTGGTCAGCACGCAAACGCTTCCGGCGCGGTCGACGGTGACGATGTTCGTCGTGTGGCCGTCGCTCTCGGCGTCGTCGGCCAGCGCGGCCACGAGGGCGAGCACGCGCTCCGGCTCGGTCGACGGAGCGACGGCATCGAGCGCCGCGAGCGTCTCCGGCACGCGCGAGAGCCCCGCCCTGCTGAGGAACCGCGTGCCGCGGAAGGCCACCTCGACGGGCTCGCCCCAGCGCGCGGCGTGCCCCGCGAGATCCGCACGCGTGACGCGTCCTCCGCGCTCCTCGCACAGCGCCACGAGCGCGCCGGCCAGCGAGCCGGTGTACGCGGACGCCGCTCCCTCCTCCGCGAGCGCCTCGAGCGCGACTGCGAGCCCGGGCTGCTCGAGCCGGTCGCCGGCCTCGAGGAGCCGTCCGCCGGGCGCGTAGATGCGCGCGCCCTCGTCGAGCGTGTAGACGGACTCGACCATCGCCAGGCAGTCGGCGTGCGCAGCCGGCACGACGACGCCGGCGCGCGCGAGCCGCAGCGCGGGCTCGACGAGCCGCGTCCACGGCAGCGTCCCGTACGCCTGCCAGAGCGCGTCGAGCCCTGCGGGGACGCCGGGGACCCCGCAGGACGCGGCGCCTACCGCGTAGTGGACGAGCTCGGCGCCGAACGGGACGGCGAGCTCGAGCATCTCGCCGCCCTCGCCCGTTGGGACGGTGACGAAGCAGTCGAGGTGGCGCGTCCGTCCCGTCGCGGCGTCGAGGTACAGGCCGTGCCCGCCGCCCAGGAGCCCGGTCATGATCGTCTCGGCGACGCACGAGGCGAGGCAGGCGGCGACGGCGGCATCCGCGGCCGTCCCGCCCTCGGCGAGGATCTCGACGCCGGCAGCGCACGTGTCGGGATGACCGGCGGCGACGCCTGCGGGGAGCACGTCAGCCGACCCGCTCGGCGAGCACGCTGCCGAGCCGGAGGTAGCCGTCGGGGAAGTCGAACACCGCCCCCGCCGCCTCGCCGTCGACCACGGCGAAGGTGCGTGCGGCGAGCGGGCGACCGAGGAGCGGCGGGGACGGGCTCGGCTCGCCCGTGATCGGGTCGAGCTCGGCGAGCCGCACCCGCAGCCCGCCCGGGACGGCTTCGACGACGGCGTCGGCGTCGGGCGCCTCGTATCGCCCGGCGAGCGCGGCCAGGTCGTCCGCCGCCGCCTCGACCAGGCGCGGCGTCCACGGCGGCACGCCGGCGAGCGCCTCGAGGAGCGCCTCGACGACGGGCCCGAACGCGGCTGAGCCTCGGGCGCTGTTCGCGAGCGCCGCGACCGCGACCCCGCGCTCCGGCACGAGCGTCAGCGTCGACTGGTAGCCGGCGACCGAGCCCGGGTGGAAGAGCACCTCGACGCCGCTCCGGCGGAAGAGCATCCAGCCCGCTCCCTGGGCGCCCGCCGGCCGCTCTGCGACCACGGTCCCGGCGTCCCCGTCTTCCGCCGCGGCGGCGGCGAACCGGAGCAGGTCGCCGACCGTCGAGACGAGGCCGCCGCTCGGCCGGCGCGCCGCCGGGTACACGGCGACGGGGTAGCGCCGGTGCTCGCGCGCGCCGGGCTCGACGGGCTCGTGCCCCGCCGCGACGGGGTCGCCGAAGCCGGTCGCCGCGAGCCGGAGCGGCTCGAGCACGCGCTCCCGCATCGCCTCGTCGAAGGGCACGCCGGCGGCGCGCTCGACGGCCGCGCCGACGAGCCAGTAGCCGGCGTTGGCGTACAGCCACAGCCGGCCCGGCTCGCCCCACGCGCGCAGGCCGGCGCCGGCGACCGCCTCGGAGACGCTCGCGTACGCGTCGAGCGGCCGCTCCGCCTCGCTGCGGAGGCCGCCGACGTGGGCGAGCAGCTGCCGCGCCGTCGCGGGCCCGGCCGGCGTCTCCAGCGGGGCGT
>DATHTC010000368.1:0-2614 GCA_035463735.1 Gaiellaceae bacterium
GTCCACGCCGACCTGGCCGAGGAAGGAGACGAAGAACGCCTCGCGCACGGCGAGCCCGTTGATCGTGAACGGGACGAGGATGACGAGGAACAGCAGCGGCCCCATCACGTAGAAGACGCGCGGCGAGAGGTCGACGCCCGCCGCCTCGGCGCACAGCCAGATCGCGAGCACGCGCACCGCCTGGAGCCCGAACGTCAGCACCCAGACCCCCACCAGCAGCCACGGGTGGTCGCGGTACGCGTGGATTCCCTCGTACAGCGCCCGGATCGGCCGCTCGACGCGGAGGAAGCGCAGCGCGGGCACCGTCCGCGCGAGCGGGCGCCGCGCCCAGCGCGAGAAGAGCGCCACCGCCAGCGCGACGGTCGCGATCACGAACAGCGCCTCGATCCAGAGGTACGCCCCGACGTCGTAGCGGCCGAGCGCCAGCGCGAAGCCGACGGCCGCGAGGGCCAGCGTGGCGGCGCCGCCGAGCGCCCGCTCCAGCAGCACCGAGCCGGCGATCTCGCCGCCGCGGCCCGGATGCCGCCGCGATGTCTCGAAGATCCGCATCGCGTCGCCCCCGATCGCCGTCGGCAGGACCTGCCCCGCCGCGTACGAGGTGAGGTACGCGCGGGTGAGCCACGGCAGCCGGTCGCGGATCCCGCGTGCCGCGAGCAGCCGCTGCCAGCGCCACGCCATCGCCGGCACCGGCGCGATCATCACGGCGATCGAGGCCAGAAAGTAGCCGAGGTGGGCGTCGCCGAGGATCGCCACCGTCTCGCCGACGTCGACCTTCCAGAGCAGGTACGCGGTCGCGAGCCCGGTGACGACGAGCGTCCCCGCCACGCGCACGAAGCGCCTGCTCACGCCGCGAAGCGCTCGTGGACGCGCCGGAGCGCGGCGAGGACGTCGAGGATGTCGCCCTCGGAGTGCGCCGGCGAGACCGGCAGCGAGAGCAGCTCGGCCCCGGCCCGCTCGGCGACCGGCAGCGGCCGCTGCTCGGGGAACCGTTCCGCGTACCAGCGGAGCCGGTGCACGGGGAGGAAGTGGACCGAGGTCGAGATCCGCTCCTCCGCGAGCGCGCTCATGTAGGCGTCGCGCGCGGCGCCGGCGCGCGCCGGGTCGATCCGCACTGCGTACAGGTGGTACGCGTGCGTGTCGCGCTCGTCGCGCGCGACCGGCGTGATCCCGTTCAGCTCGGACACGGCCTCGTCGTAGAGCTCGAACTGCCGCCGCCGAATCGCCGCGTGCGCCTCGAGCTTGTCGAGCTGGACGAGCGCGATCGACGCGAGCACGTCCGACAGGTTCGCCTTGTAGCCCGGCACCGGCAGGTCGTAGAGCGCCCCGTGGCCGCGGCGCATGAGCCGCAGGTCCTGCACCGCCTCGGCGACGTCCGCGCGGTTCGTCGCCAGCAGCCCGCCCTCGCCGGCGGCGACGTTCTTCGTCGCGTACAGCGAGAAGCACGTGGCGTCCGAGAGCCCGCCGACCTTGCGGCCGCGGTAGCGCGACTCGAAGGCGTGGGCCGCGTCCTCGACCACCGGCAGCCCGAGCGCCCACAGCGGGTCGAGGTCGGCCGGCTGTCCGTACAGGTGCACCGGCAGGATCGCCTTCGTCCGCTCCGTCACGGCCTCCGCGACGCGTGCCGGGTCGACGTTCAGCGTGTCCTCCTGCACGTCCACGAAGACCGGCGTGGCGCCCGCGTGGACGACGACGTTGGCGGTCGCCGGCCACGTGATCGGGGTCGTGATCACCTCGTCACCGGGCCCGACGCCGAGCGCGACGAGCGCGAGGTGCAGCGCGGCGGTGCCGGAGGCGAGGGCGAGCACGTGCTCGGCCTCGAGGTACTCGGCCGTGCGCCGCTCGAGCTCCGCCGCCGCCGGCCCGGTCGTGAGCCAGCCGGAGCGGAGGGTGGCCGCGACCGCAGCGATCTCCTCCTCGCCGATCGCGGGCGGCTGGAAGCCGAGGGTCGTCTCGCGACGCCGGTCAGACGAGGTGGGCGGCATCGGCGATCTCGAAGCGTATGGACTCGGCGGCCGCGGCTGCCCGCTCCAGCGCCTCCTCGCGGGAGACGCCGACGGCGAGGACGGCTCCCGCGCGGTCGGCGCCGCGGCGGAACGGCCCGAACACGTGCCCCGGCCGGCGGTACACGCGCACGAGCTCGATCCCCGGCAGCGCCGCGGCCTCGTCGACTCCGTGCACCTGGGCCAGCGCCCCCGGCGGCGGCACGAGGAACCGCACGCAGGCTCCGCCGGCGCGCGCGGTGGGGGTGACGGCGCGCTCCGGGACGTCCTCGCCGAGCGCGGCCGCGAGCGCGAGCGCGTTGAGGTCGACCCCGAGCGCGGCGCGGCAGAGCTCCGCGTCGTGGCCGCCTCCCAAGCGCGCTGCGAGCTCGATCACCTCCGGCCCGTTCGCGCCCGCGAGCACCTGCACGTACACCGGCCCCTCTGCGACCCCGAGCGCCGCGGCGGCCGCGCGCGCCGCGTCGCAGGCGGCGCCGACCACGGGCGGCTCGAGCGAGCTCGGCCACACATGGGCGAGCGCGACGCCGAACGCGGGCGGGTCGGCCACGAGGCGGTCGGTGATCGTCAGCGGGTGGAAGCGCCCGTCGGCGAGGAAGGCGTTCACGGTCACCTCG
>DATHTC010000369.1:0-3387 GCA_035463735.1 Gaiellaceae bacterium
GCACGATCGGCTCGTCGTCGACGACGAGGACGGTCTCCACCGCCGTATTGTGGCCCGCCAGATCTTGCGCGCGGGTGAATTCGGCGACGTCCGCGAACGTTCACGGCCGCGAAAGGAACGCGCAAGAGATCCTCCCTAGCGTCGGCGGCGCAAGCGACGCAGAGGAGGAAGCGATGAGGAAGACGATCGTCCTGGCCGCCGTCGCGGCTGCGCTGGCCGTGACGGGCGCAGCCGGAGCGGGCGTGAGCGGGCCGGCGTTCTACGTCGACGGAGAGGTCTACCGCACCGTCGGCACGCCGACCGACTTCTCGGGCACCGGTGCTCCCGCGTGGAGTTACGACACCATCTACGACTTCGGGGGCCTCCAGCTGAACGTGGCGACCGCGGCGCCGGGCGACCGCGACTACAACGGCGGGCGCTGGATGGTGCACGCGCTCGCGTTCGCGGACTACGCCGCGGCCGTCGCCGCGCACGACGCGAACGCGAGCGGCGACCTCGACAGCGACGCGGAGGTCTCGGCCGCGCTCGCGTCCGGGGCGGCGAGCGATCTCGGAGTCGTGAAGCGGTTCGAGTGTCCCGTGATCCCGTTCCCGCGGGGCCGCGCGTAGCCGCGGAAGGCGGCGCCCGGCGGCCGGCGCCGCTCAGGTGACGTCGGCGCGCTCGGTACGGACGACGCCGAGCGCGCCGAGCGCCGAGATCCACCCGACCGCGACGGCGAGCGCGCCGGCGAAGGAGAGGCGTCCCTCGCCGGCCTCGAGCACGCCGTCCATCGCCCGGTTGGGGAGGTACGGCACGACCGCGTCAACGTCGAGCGCGCCGAGGAGCGCCGAGAGGAGGGGCTCTGCCACCAGGAACCAGATCAGCGCCCCGACGAGGGCCGCCACCTGCCCCTGGACGGCGGTCCCGATCGCGACGCCGAGCGCCGCCCACAGGGCCGCCTGGAGCACGACGCGCAGCGCGCGCTCGACGGCCTCCCCGCCCACAGTCGGCGACTCGCCGAGCACGGCGAGCCACGGCACCGCCACCGCCGCGATCACTGCGAGCGCGAGGATCGCGAGCACCGCGCCGGCCGCGATCGCGGTCAGCCATTTCGCCTCCAGCACCCGCCGTCGGACAGGCGTGACGAGGAACACCGGCGTGATCGTCCCGTGACGGAACTCGCTCGTGACGACGACGATTCCGAGCACCAGCGTGATCAGCCCGGCGACGCTTCCGACCGACACGAGGTCCGGCGCGAACGAGTCGCGCGCGCGGTCGGCCTGCGTGGCGCTCCCGACGGTGCCCGCGGCGCCGATGCCCGCCAGCGCCACCAGCGCGCCCAGGTAGCCCCAGAACGCGCGGACCGTGCGCAGCTTCAGCAGCTCGGCGGCCAGAAGCCCGCTCACGCCTGCGCCTCCGGAACGGCGGTGAGCTCGAGGAAGACGTCCTCGAGCGTCGCGCGCTCGGCCGTGAGCTCGTGGAGGACGATCCCGGCGGCCGCGGCGACCTCCCCGACGCGCGCGGGCTCGCCGTCGACGAGCAGCACGTCGTCCGCGCTCGAGCGGACGGTCACGCCGTCGCGCGCGAGGAGCTCGCGGAGGCGCGCCAGGTCAGGGCTCCGAACTCGCGTCGCGCCGCTCGCGCGAGCCACGACCTCCTCCATCGGTCCCTGGAGCACGAGCCGCCCACGGTTGATGATCACGACGTCGTCGGCGGTCTGGGAGACCTCGGCGAGCACGTGGGACGAAACGAGCACGGTCCGCCCTTCGGCGGCGAGGCCGCGGAGGAAGTCGCGCAGCCACCGGATCCCCTGCGGGTCGAGGCCGTTGGCCGGCTCGTCGGCGACCAGCACCTCGGGGTCGCCGAGGAGCGCGGTGGCGAGGCCGAGCCGCTGGCGCATGCCGAGCGAGTACCCGCCCGCGCGCCGGCCGGCGGCGCCCTCCAGCTCGACCAGCCGCAGCACCTCCTCGACCCGCGAGTGCGGCAGCCCGGCGGCGCGGGCGACGACGCGCAGGTGGTTGCGGCCCGACCGGCCCGGGTGGATCTCGGAGGCCTCGAGGATCGCGCCGACGCGGCTCGACGGCCGGTCCAGCTCGCGGTACGCGCGACCCAAAACGCGGGTAGCGCCGGCGTCGGCGTGCACGAGGCCGAGGATCGTGCGCAGGGTCGTCGACTTGCCTGCGCCGTTCGGGCCGAGGAAGCCGGTGACGGCGCCTGGGGCGGCGCGGAAGCTCAGATCGTCGACGGCGCGGACGGCACCGAAGCGCTTGTGGAGGGCCTCGACCTCGATCACGGCGCCCGACCCTACCGCGCCCGAACGGGGGATGGACGCCCGGGCCAGGCGCCGCTACGCTCCGCCGCATGCGGCGCGCCACCCTCCTCGGGGCAGTTCTTTGCGCACTCGCGCTCGTTCCGGGGGCAGGGGCGATCACGGGCGGGCAGCCGGACGGGAACGCGCACCCGTACGTCGCCTTCGTCGGCGACCCGGTCACGCGCGAGGTCTGCAGCGGCTCGTTCCTGTCGCCGACGCTGCTCGTCACGGCGGCACACTGCTCGACCACCGGCTCGCTCGTGCTCGTCGGGCCAGGCCCGAACGGGCCGGCAGACGGGTTCGTGCCGGGGATCTTCACGCGCGATCCGGCGTTCTGCTCCGAGTGCGGCGGCGGCCTCGTCGGTTTCGCGACGCACGACGTCGCGGTCGTGCAGCTCCTGTTCCCGGTGCAGCTGCCGCGCTACGCGAACCTGCCGGCGCTCGGCGAGACGGCGGGTCTCCGGAACGGTGCGAGCGTGACCCTGACGGGCTACGGCGTCCAGGGCTTCACGGTCGGAGGCGGCAAGCCGGAGCCGTTCGGCGACCTGACGCGGACGACCGCGCAGGCCGAGCTCGGCACGGCCGGCCGGAAGCTCGACGAGGAGTTCCTCAAGGTGCGCCTCAACCACGGCGGCTTCTGCTTCGGCGACTCGGGCGGCCCGGTCCTCCGCGGCGACACGGTGCTCGCCGTGAACTCGTTCATCGTGAACGAGAACCGCTGCACGGGCGTCGGCTACTCGTACCGGCTGGACACGCCGGCGGCGCGCGCCTTCCTCGCCGGCTTCGGCCTCTAAAGCCGCATCGCGTCCATCGCGTCGGTCCCTCGCGGCCGTGTCTGGGGACTGTCCCAGCCATGGAGGGAGGGGGCATGGGGGAACCGCGAGGTTCCCCCGAGAAACGACGCGCGGGATCGCAGCCCGCGAAGCGGGCGCATCCCGCCCGTCGAACCACGTCGGCCCCAATGAGGACGCCGCGCGGCCGGAGCGCCCGCCCCGGAAGGGGCGCGCGCGGAGGCCAACGAACACGTTCTCCCAGGTCAGCCTACGAAACCGACGCCATGCAGGCCGAAGCGCGGTTCATCCGCGCGAGAGGCCAGA
>DATHTC010000370.1:0-1912 GCA_035463735.1 Gaiellaceae bacterium
AAGTCGGGTGAGGCGCTGGCCGAGGCCCAGCAGCGCGCCCGCAGGCTCGGCAATCCCGAGGTCTACCCCGAGCATCTGACGCTCGCGCTCCTGTCGCAGGAGCTGCCGCAGCGGCTCGTGCCGGATGCGGGGGAGCTGCGCGCGCAGACGGAGGCCGCGCTGGGGGCGAAGCCGTCGATCGCAGGGGCGCAGCAGCAGCCGACGGTGTCGGCGGCCCTCTCCCGCGTGCTCGAGCGCGCGTTCGACGAGATGCGCGACCTCGGCGACGAGTACGTCTCGGTCGAGCACCTGCTGCTCGCGCTCGACGTCGTCCCTCGCGACGCGCTGCTCGCGCGGCTCCAAGACGTGCGCGGGTCGCAGCGCGTGACGACGCAGGATCCGGAGGCGACCTACCAGGCGCTCGAGAAGTTCGGCCGCGACCTCACCGCGGCCGCCGAGGAGGGGAAGCTCGACCCGGTGATCGGCCGGGACGAGGAGATCCGTCGCGTGATCCAGGTGCTCTCGCGCCGGACGAAGAACAACCCCGTGCTGATCGGCGAGCCCGGCACGGGCAAGACCGCGATCGTCGAGGGGCTGGCGCAGCGGATCGTCGCGGGCGACGTCCCCGAGGGGCTGAAGGGGAAGCGGGTGTGGGCGCTCGACATCGGCGCGCTCCTCGCCGGCTCGAAGTACCGCGGCGAGTTCGAGGAGCGGCTGAAGGCGGTGCTCGAGGAGATCCGCGCCGCCGCCGGCCAGATCGTCCTGTTCATCGACGAGCTGCACACGATCGTCGGCGCGGGCGCGGCCGAGGGCGCCGTCGACGCGGCGAACCTGCTGAAGCCGATGCTCGCCCGCGGGGAGCTGCGGGCGGTGGGCGCGACGACCCTCGACGAGTACCGCAAGCACGTGGAGAAGGACGCGGCGCTCGAGCGGCGCTTCCAGCCGATCTTCGTCGGCGAGCCGTCCGTCGCGGACACGATCGCGATCCTCCGCGGCCTGAAGGAGCGCTACGAGGCGCACCACAAGGTGCAGATCCGCGATGCCGCGCTCGTCGCGGCGGCCGTCCTCTCCGACCGCTACATCAGCGACCGGTTCATGCCGGACAAGGCGATCGACCTGATCGACGAGGCCGCCTCGCGCGTGCGGATGGAGATCGACAGCTCGCCCGTCGAGCTGGACGAGGCGAACCGCCGCGTGACCCAGCTCGAGATCGAGCTCGCCGCGATGGCCAAGGAGTCACCCGAGACGCGCGACCCCGTCGAGCGCGAGCTCGCGGAGGCGAAGGCGGCCCGCGACGAGCTGGCGGCGCGCTGGGCTCGTGAGAAGGAGCAGCTCGACCGCGTCGGCTCGCTCGTCGAGCGGATCGAGCAGCTGAGGATGGAGGCGGAGCGGGCCGAGCGGCAGGGCGAGCTCCAGCGGGTCGCCGAGATTCGCTACGGCGAGCTCCCCGCCCTCGAGCGCGAGCTCGCGGAGCGCTCCGACGACGGCGCCGAGCCGATGGTCAAGGAGGAGGTCGACGAGGACGACGTCGCCGCCGTCGTCGCGCGCTGGACGGGGATTCCCGTCAGCCGGCTGCTCGAAGGCGAGACGGAGAAGCTGATCCACATGGAGGAGCGGCTCCACCGGCGCGTGGTCGGCCAGGAGGAGGCCGTCGAGGCCGTCGCGAACGCGCTGCGGCGCGCGCGCACCGGGCTGCAGGACCCGAACCGGCCGATCGGCTCGTTCGTCTTCCTCGGCCCCACGGGGGTCGGCAAGACCGAGCTGGCGCGCGCGCTCGCCGAGTTCATGTTCGACGACGAGCGCGCGATGGTTCGGCTCGACATGTCCGAGTACCAGGAGCGGCACACGGTCGCGCGCCTCGTGGGCGCACCCCCCGGCTACGTCGGCTACGAGGAGGGCGGGCAGCTCACGGAGGCCGTGCGGCGGCGGCCCT
>DATHTC010000371.1:0-4203 GCA_035463735.1 Gaiellaceae bacterium
GACGCCGCGGTGCTCCTGTCGGAGCAGCGGGTCGGGCGGGCGCTCTCGGTCGCCGACCGCGTGCTCTTCGTCGAGGGCGGCCGGCTGCTCCTCGACGCGCCGCGCGCGGCCGCGGTGGAGTGGCTCGCGGCCGACCGACCGGCCTTCGCTCCTCGGCACGACGTCGGCACGGCGACGGCGGCCGCGGCGTCCGACGCCGTTGTCATCATCGACAACGCATGGTACTCGTACGCGGACCTCCCGGCCGTCTGCGGCGTCTCCCTCGCCGTCCGCCGCGGCGAGGTCGTCGCCCTCGAAGGGCCCAACGGGTCCGGAAAATCGACCCTGGCGAAGCTGGCCGCCGGTCTGCTCGAGCCGGACCGCGGGACCGTCGCCCGCCGCGGGCGCTCGGGCTACCTCCTGCAGGATCCCGGCCGCTACCTCGCCTGCGAGCACGTCCTCGACGAGGTGGCACTCGCGGTTGGAGGGGACCGGCCGCGCGCACGCTCCGCGCTCGGCGTAGTGGGCCTCGAGTGGGCCGCGTCGCGGCATCCGCGCGACCTCTCGAGCGGCGAGCGCGAGCGCCTCGGCCTTGCCGCCGTGGCCGTGGCCCAGCCCGACCTACTCGTGCTCGACGAGCCGACGCGCGGCGTCGACCCGGCGCGCAAGACGGCGATCGCCGCGTGGCTGCAGCGGTACGCGGCCGCCGGCCGCGGGGTGCTCGTGGCGACGCACGATCGCACCTTCCCGGCGCACCGCCGGGTCTCGCTCCGGCGCGAGGAGGCGCGCGTTGCCGCGTAGGGTCGTCGCCGGTGCCGCGTTCCTGGCGCTCGCCGCCTCCGCGTGGGCCGCGCTCGACCCGGCGCGCGGCGCGATCGCGCTGCTGCTCGCCGCTGTTGCCGTCCTCGTCGCGGGGGCGGCGTGGCTGGAGGGAAGCCCGGGCTCCGTCCGCGACCTGACGCTCGTCGCCACGCTCGGCGGCATCGCCGCGGCGGGTCGGGTGCTGTTCGCCCCGGTGCCGAACGTGCAGCCGGTGACCGTGGTCGTCGCCGCCGCGGGCGTGGCGCTCGGTCCCAAACGCGGCTTCGCCGTCGGCGCGCTCGCGGCCGTGGCCTCGAACTTCTTCCTCGGCCAGGGCCCGCACACGCCGTGGCAGATGCTGGCCTGGGGCAGCTGCGGGCTGCTCGCGGGCCTCGCCCGTCGCCTGCTCGAGCACCGGCTCGCCTTCGCGGCGTTCTGCTTCGCGCTCGGGTACGCGTTCGGGCTGTCGATGGACCTCTGGCACTGGTACGGGTACCTGCCGCACACACGCGAGGCGCTGGCGGTGGTCGTCTCGACCGGGATCGCGTTCAACACGGCGCACGCGGTCGGGAACTTCCTGCTGGCGCTGGCGGCGGGGCCGGAGCTCCGCCGCGTGCTCGAGCGGTACGGCCGGCGGCTGCGGACCGAGGTCGTGTGGACATGAGGCCCGCGATGATTGTCGTCGCGATCGTGGCGGCCTTCCTCTCGGCCGGGACGGCGACGGCCGCCACCCCCGCCCAGGACGCTGCGCGGTACCTGGAGACGCGGCAGCAGGCGGACGGCGGCTTCGCCGAGCCGGGCGGCAGGTCGACGCCCGGATTGACGGCGTGGGCGGTCCTCGGGCTGCGGGCGGCGGGTCGTCCGGCGTCGTCGCTCGGCGGGGCGCGTGCCTACCTCGAGCGCAGCGCGGGCGACCTCGCGGTCGCGACCGACCTCGAGCTCGTCCTGACGGCACGCGCCGCGCTCGGAGAGCGCCCGCCCGAGCTCGTCGCGCGGCTCGAGCGGCTCGTCCGTCACGACGGGCGAATCGGCCCGACCGTCAGCTCGACGATCTGGGGCGCGATCGCACTGCGATCCGTCGGGCGGCGCGTCCCGCCCGCGACCGTGCGCTGGCTCCTCCGCCGGCAGCGCCCGTCCGGCGGCTGGTCGTGGAGCGTTCGCGGCGCCCCCGACTCGAACGACACGGCCGCCGCCGTCCAGGCGCTGCGGGCAGCCGGCGTCGGCCGGCGCCCGATCGCGCGCGCGCTCGCGTTCCTCGAGCGCCATCGGAACCGTGACGGCGGCTACGAGCTCCTCGCGGGCCGGGGCTCGGACGTCCAGTCCACGGCGTGGGCGGTCCAGGCGCTCGCCGCCGCCGGCCGCCGTCCGCCCGCGGCGGCGCTCCGCTACCTGGCGCGGATGCGGCGGCCGGACGGCAGCTACCGCTACTCGACTCGGTACGTCGCCACCCCGGTCTGGGTGACGGCGCAGGCGGCGGCGGCGCTGGCGCGCAAGCCGCTGCCGCTGCGAAGCTAGACTCGCGCCCGTGGCCGGCGAGCCGACCGCCGCGATCCTCACCATCGGGAACGAGATCGTCAGCGGCGACACCGAGAACACGAACGCCTCGTGGCTCGCGCGGCGGCTCGAGTCGCTCGGCCTCGACGTCCGGCTCGTGGCCGCTCTCCCGGACGAGATCGACGTCGTCGCGGCGTTCGTGCGCCGCGAGGCGCCCGCCGTCGACTGCCTGCTCGTGACCGGCGGCCTCGGCGGTACGCCCGACGACCTCACGCGCGAGGCGCTCGCCGCGGCCTTCGGGGTCGACCAGGAGGAGGTGCCCGAGGTCGCGGCCGACCTCCGCGCGCGGTTCCGGCACGACCCGGAGTACGCCGCCAAGTGGGCGCTGCTGCCGCGGGGCAGCCGGCCGCTCCCGAACCCGCTCGGCGGCGCCCCCGGGTTCGCGATCGAGAACGCCTACGTGCTCCCGGGCCTCCCCGCCGAGATGCGCGCGATGTTCGACGCGATCGCCGACGAGCTCCGCCGCCCCGCCCCGATCGGCGCATGGCGTCGCCGCCTCCCGGCGCGCGAGAGCGAGATCGCAGCGCTGCTCGCGGAGGCGGGCGAGCGGTGGCCGGCGGTCCGGATCGGCTCGTACCCGAGCTTCGAGCCGCCGCAGCCGACCGTGGAGGTGGTGCTGAAGTCGAGCGACGACGGCGCGCTCGCGCAGGCGGCGGCCTGGCTCGACGTCGAGCTCGAGCGCGTCGCCGCCTCGGCCTAGACGTCGCTCGCGCGGTAGGCGATCACCTGAACGCGCTCGCGGGTGATCAGCCCCTCGTCGATCATCTCGTCGAGCGCCGGAAGGATCGACTCGATCCGCTCCTCCGAGTCGACGATCTCGACGACCACCGGCAGGTCCTCCGACAGCCGCAGGATCCGGGAAGTGTGCAGGCGCGAGTGCGCGCCGAAGCCTTCGATCCCGCGCACCACCGTCGCGCCGGCGAGGCCCTCCTCGCGCACCCGGCGGACGATCGCGTCGTACAGGGGCTTGCCCTGCCACGTGTCCGACTCGCCGATGAAGATCCGCAGCAGGATCCCCTCGCTCTCCAGCTTCACGAGACCGTCCTCCCGAGCACGATTCCAGCGTACGTCGCACCGATCCCCGCGGCGGTGCTGCCGAGGAGGTTCGCCAGCGCCGTCGCGTAGGCGCCGTCCTCGAGCAAGCGCCACGCCTCGAGCGTCCACGTCGAAAACGTCGTGTACGAGCCCAGGAAGCCGACGAGCACCGCCGCTCGCAGCCACGGTGCGACCGCGTACCGCTCCGTGAAGAGCACGAACAGCAGCCCGAGCGCGAAGGCGCCCGAGACGTTGATCGCGAACGTCTCCCACGGGAAGGTGCCGGGGTTGCGGCGCGCGACGACGCCCCCGAGCCCGTAGCGTGCGAGCCCGCCGGCGGCGCTGGCGAGCCCGACCGCGATCACGATCCGCACAGGCGTCGCTCCTTTCGATCCGCAGGAGCCATCAGCCGTGCCGGCGGTTGAAGGCGGGCCCCATCGCCGCGCCGGAAGCCTACTGCGAAGCCTGCCGGGGCCGCCGCTAGCATCGGCCCGTGGCCGTCGCCCAGCCCCAGACGTACCTCTCCGACCTCAACCCGGCCCAGCGCGAGGCCGTGCTCCACACGGAGGGGCCGCTGCTCGTCGTCGCCGGCGCCGGCTCGGGGAAGACGCGCGTGCTCACCTACCGCGTGGCGCACCTGATCAACGCCGTGGGGGTGAAGCCGAACGAGATCCTCGCGATCACGTTCACGAACCGCGCCGCGAACGAGATGCGCGAGCGCCTCGAGCGGCTGCTCGGCGCGACCGCGCGGCGGATCTGGATCCTCACCTTCCACTCCGCCTGCGGCCGCATGCTCCGCCGCGAGGCGGAGCGGCTCGGGCTGCGCTCGAACTT
>DATHTC010000372.1:0-1918 GCA_035463735.1 Gaiellaceae bacterium
CGCCTTCGCCGCGCGGCTCTCCGAGCTGGTGCGCAGCGCCACCCGCTGCTTCGAAGGCTTCAACCACGCGCAGTCGCTGCAGGAGACGGAGTCGTTCTTCTGGAGCCGCTACACCGATGCGTACCTCGAGCTCGTGAAGGCGCGCGCGCGCGACGAGTCGGCCGAGGGCGCGGCCGGCCGCGGCTCGGCCATCGCGACCTTGCGCCTCGGCCTCTCGGTGCTGCTGCGCCTGTTCGCGCCGTTCCTCCCCTACGTCACCGAGGAGGTGTGGTCCTGGTGGCGGGAGGGATCGATCCACCGCGCGAGCTGGCCGTCGTGGGAGGAGCTCGACGCGGCGGCGGGTGCCGATGCCGAGGTCTACGACGTCGCGGCGCAGGTCCTGACCGCGGTGCGCAAGGAGAAGGCGCTCGCGAAGGTCTCGCTCCGCGCGCCGGTCGAGCGCGTACGCGTCCGCGACAGCGAGGCGCGGATCGGCAAGCTCCGCCTCGTCCGGGACGACCTCGTCCAGGCGGGCAACATCGATGACCTCGGCCTCGCCGGCGACGGCGACGTGGGGATCGACGTCGTGCTCGGGCCCGTCGACGCCTGACGTGCGGTTCGACCAGGCGCTCGCCGACCTCGAGGCGCGCCAGCCCGAGCGGATGGTGCCGGACCTCCAGCGGATCACGGCCGTCGCGGGACTCCTGGACGATCCGCAGCTCACGTACCCGACGATCCACATCACCGGCACGAACGGGAAGACAACGACGGCCCGGCTGATCACGGCGCTCGCATGCGCGCACGGCTTGACGGCCGGCCTGTACACCTCGCCGCACCTCCGGTCCGTCACCGAGCGCCTCGCGGTGTGCGACGAGCCGATCGGCGAGGCGGAGTTCGCCGACGAGTACGCTCACCTGCTGCCGGTCCTCGAGGCCGTCGACGCGCGAGGCGAACGCGTCACGTACTTCGAGGCGCTGACGGCGCTCGCGTACCTGTGGTTCGCGGACAAGCCGGTGGGCGTCGGCGTGTTCGAGGTGGGGATGGGCGGGGCGTGGGACGCGACGAACCTGGTCGCCGGCGACGTCGCCGTGCTGTGCCCGATCGCGCTCGACCATCCGGAGCTCGGCTCGACCATCGAGGAGGTCGCGACCGAGAAGGCCGGGATCATCAAGCCGGGGAAGACGGTCGCCTGCCGCGAGCAGCCCGCCGATGCGTTGGCGGTGATCCGCGACCGCTGCGAGGAGTACGAGGCGACGCTGCTGCTCGAGGGACGCGACTTCGAGCTCGTCCGTCGCGCGACGGCCGTCGCAGGGCAGCAGCTCGTCGCCCGGGGTCTGCACGCGACGTACGACGACCTGTTCCTCCCGCTGTTCGGCGAGCACGCGGCGCGGAACGCGGCCGCGGCCGTCGTCGCGACGGAGGCGTTCCTCGGACGTGGCCTGTCGGCGGAGGCCACGCGGGCGGCGTTCGCGTCCGCGACGTCGCCGGGGCGGCTCGAGGTCGTCGGGCGACACCCGCTGATCGTCCTGGACGGCGCGCACAACCCGGCGGGCGCCGCCGCACTCTCGGCCTCGCTCCGCGAGTCGTTCACGTGGGAGCGTCTGCATCTGGTGCTCTCTGTGTCGGCGAACAAGGACGTTGCGGGGATCGTGGCGCAGCTGGCGCCACTCGCCGACGACGCGTACGCGGCTCGCAACGAGAGCGAACGGTCGAGCTCCTCCGCGGCTGTCACGGCGGCGCTCGAGGCCGCCGGCGTGCCGACGACCGACGCGGAGACGGTCGACCGAGCGATGGCAGTCGCGCGGGCGGCGGCGGGCGAGGACGACCTCATCCTGGTTACGGGCTCTCTTTATACTGTCGCGGACGCGCGCCGCCTGCTGGAGGAACCCTGAGATGGCCACGGAATCCACGCTGCTCATCGTCAAGCCGGACGCCGTCC
>DATHTC010000373.1:0-2984 GCA_035463735.1 Gaiellaceae bacterium
CGCGGTCATCGCGTCGGATCCTACGCGACCGGTGCGTGCGACTGCTCGCGCGCCACGGTCAGGGTCAGGCCGTCGACGGAGGTGACGATCACGTGATCGCCCTCGCGGAGCGGCGCGCCGTCCTCTGCGACCGCGTGCCAGAGCTCGCCGTTCGCGTGCACCCAGCCGCCGCGCCCGACGACGCCGTGCGCGCCGACGATCGTCCGCTCGCCGACCTCGACGGGCTTTCGCCGTACCTCGACGAGCTTCGCCACCACGAAGAACATGAAGGCGGCGAGGGTGCCGGCGATCGCGAGCGCAACCGGGAGCGACACCTGGTAGGCGGGGCCTGCGGGGTCGAACAGGATCAGCGCGCCGAACACGAACGAGACTGCGCCCGCGACCGTCAGCGCGCCGTGGCTGACCACGAACGCCTCGGCCGCGAAGAACACCGCCGCGAGGAGCATCAGCAGCAGGCCGGCCCAGCTGACGGGGAGCACGGAGAGGCCGAACAGTCCGAGGATGAGCGAGATCGCGCCCACCGTTCCGGGGAAGACGAGCCCCGGGTTCCAGAGCTCGACGATGATCCCGAGCGTCCCGATCGAGAGGAGGAGCGCGATCACGTTCGGGTCGACGAGGAAGTCGAGGATCTGCTTCCACAGCGACATCGAGCTCGTCTCGACCTCCGCGCCCGCCGTCCGGAGCTCCTCCCCGTCGACCAGCTCCCCGTCGACCTCCTCGAGCAGCTCTGTCAGCGAGGGTGCGATCAGGTCGATCACGTTCTGCTCCAGCGCCTGCGTCTCCGTCAGGTTGGAGGCTTCCCGCACCGCCTCCTCCGCCCAGTCGCCGTTCCGGCCGTGCCGCTCGGCGAGCGTGCGCAGCGTCGACGCGAACTTGTTCACCGCCTTCTTGCGGAGGTCCTCGCCGAGGTCCTCGCCGCCGGAGGTGATCGGCGTCGAGGAGCCGATGCTGGTCGCCGGCGCCATCGCGAGGATGTCCGCGGCCTGCGCGACGAAGACCCCGGCCGACGTCGCCTCGGCCCCCTCCGGCGCGACGTAGACGATCACCGGCACCTCCGACGCGAGCTCGGCCTTGTACATCTCCTCCATCGAGGTCGAGAGCCCACCGGGCGTGTCGAGCAGGATCACCGCGGCGTCGTAGCCGTCCTCGTTCGCGCGCTCGAGCTCGCCCACGACGAAGTCCGCGGTGACCGGGTTGATGTCGTTGTCGAGCTCGATCGCCAGCACGCGCGGCCGCGGCTCGGCGGCGACGGCGGGCACGGCGAGCACCAGCCCGGCGAGGAGCATCAGCAGCGGGATGGCAGGTAAGGATTTCATCAGGGGAAGGAGCCGTCCCTGGCGCCTTGAAGGGTACTCCAGGCACCCTGGCGAAGGGTTCCGCCGTGCGCCTCCTCCTCGTCCTCCTCGCCGCTCTCACCGTTCCGCAGTCGGCGCTCGCCGCGCTGCCGTCGATCGTCGCGCGTGACGTACCGCTGGAGGGTGAGCGCCGCGCGCTCGCGGGGTCGCCGCGCTTCAACCTCGTCGGCCTCCACTGGCGCGGCACCGGGACGGTCGAGTTCCGCACGCGCTCGCTCGCGGGCGGGTGGAGCTCCTGGCACCCGGCGGCGCCCGAGGACGAAGACCGTCCCGATCGGACGACGCACGAGCGCACGCGACCCGGCTGGCGTACCGGCAACCCGTACTGGGTCGGCCCCTCGGAGCGGCTCGAGGTCCGCACCCGCGGCCGCGTCTCGCGGGTCCGCGCCTGGTACGTGTGGAGCCCGGTCGGCGCCGAGCCGGCACGGGGGCTCTCGGTTGCAGGTTCTCCTCCGCTCCTGGGGCGCGCGCAGTGGGGTGCCAACGAGCTGATCAAGCGCGCGTCGCCCTCGTATGCGCCCTCGCTCTCGTTCGCGGTCGTCCACCACACGGCCGGCACGAACGCCTACACGCGCGAGCAGTCGGCCGCGATCGTGCGCGGGATCCAGACCTACCACGTGAAGGCGAACGGCTGGAACGACCTGGGCTACAACTTCCTCGTCGACAAGTACGGCCAGGTGTTCGAGGGCCGGTACGGCGGGGTCGAGCGGAACGTCGTCGGTGCGCACGCCGAGGGGTTCAACACCGGGTCGGTCGGCGTCGCGCTGCTCGGCACGTATGGCGGCACGGCCGTCAGCGCGGCCGCTCGCGACGCGCTCGTGAAGCTGCTCGCGTGGCGGCTCGACGTCGCGCACGTCGACCCGCTCGCGACGCTGAACTGGACCTCGGGCGGGAACGCGCGCTTCCCCCGCGGCGTGCCCGTCTTCCTGCGCTCGATCGTCGGCCACCGGGACACCGGCTTCACGGAGTGCCCGGGCGCGAAGCTGTACGCGCAGCTCGACGGGCTCGCGCAGTCGGCAGCGGCGACGGGGCTGCCGAAGCTGTACGCGCCCTCGGTGAGGGGTGGGCTCGGCGGCCCGGCCCGCTTCACCGCGCGCCTGTCCGCGCCGGCCGCCTGGACGGTCACGGTCGCCGACGGCTCGGGGGCGACGGTCGCGAGCGGGAGCGGGTCGTCGCAGGCCGTCGACTGGACCTGGGACGCGAGCGCGGCGGCGCAGGGCCCGTACACGTGGACGATCGCGTCGTCCGGCGCGCGGCCCGCGACCGGGAGCGTCGGTCGCGCCGGCACGCTCGCCGTCACCCGCGTCCGAGCCGAGCCTGCCGCCGTCACGCCGAACGGCGACGGCGTCGACGACGAGACCACGATCCGGTACGTGCTCGGGGCGGCAGCGACGGTGACGGCGACGCTCGTGGATCCGGTCGGGACGACCGTCGCCACCCTCTTCTCCGAGCCGCGGGCGGCGGGCGAGCAGGCCTTCACGCTCACCGCCTCCGGCGTTCCCGATGGCACCTACACCGTCGTCGTCGCCGCGAGCGCCAACGGCCGCACCGTGAGCGGTCGTGCCGCGGTGCGCGTGAGCAGGACGCTGTCCGGCTTCGCGGCGAGCCGCGCCTCGTTCTCGCCGACCG
>DATHTC010000374.1:0-6928 GCA_035463735.1 Gaiellaceae bacterium
CCCCCCCCCCCCCCCCCCCCCCCCCCCCCCCCCCCCCCCCCCCCCCCCCCCCCCCCCCGCGCCTATTCGTATTGCAGCGCCTTCAGCACGTTCAGTCGCGCCGCACGCCGCGCCGGGAAGATCGCGGCCAGGATCCCGACCACGATCGCCGCGATCGCGAAGATCACGATCTGCGTCACCGGCAGCGCGAAGTCGATGAACTCGACGCGGGCGACGAGGAGCGCGCCGAGCACGATCCCGAGCACGATCCCGACCGTGCCTCCGATCAGCGCCGTGATCACGCTCTCGTAGCGGATCATCCGCCGCACCTGGCGCCGCGTCATCCCGATCGCGCGGAGCATCCCGAGCTCGCGCGTCCGCTCGAAGACGGTCAGCACGAGCGTGTTCACGATCCCGAACAGGCTCACGATCACCGACAGCGCGAGCAGCACGAAGAGCACGTTGAGGATCGAGTTGAGCGCCGAGATCTGGCTGTCGACGAACTCCTCCCGCGTCTGCGCCTTTGCGTTCGGGAAGTCCGCCAGCGCCTCGTCGAGCTTCGCCTGGTTCACGTCGCTCTGGCCGCCCTCCATGAGCACGAACGAGTAGAGGTTCCGCGGCGGCTGGTTGTACCGGTCCCAGGTCTCCTCGGAGATGGTCACCGGGCCGAACGGCGAGCCGCCGGCAGGCGGGTCGAAGATCCCGCGGACCTCGAACTGCTGTGTGTCGCCGCTCGCGAACGTGAGCTCGATCGGCGACCCGACGCGCAGGCCGTGGTCCTCGGCGAAAGTCTCGTCGACGAACGCGCCGTCGTCGCCGAGGTTCGCGAGCACCTCCGACGACCCGTCGACCCAGTCGAGCGAGAAGAACCGCGATGCGTCGCGGTTGACCGCGGTCGCGAAGAACGAGTCGCCGAACGCGAGCGCGTCGCCCGTCCGCACGTTCCCGACGGACTCGACGCCGGGCACGTCCTCGACCGCGTCCGCGACCGACGCCGGGATCGGCGAGAAGTTGTTCTGCGCGGTGAGTGCGTAGTCCCCGTCGGCCCAGAGCTCGTCGACCGCGTCGCGGAACGTCGAGGTGATGCCCGCGGCGAGCACGGCGACGAGCGTGACGAGCGCCAGCCCGATCATCAGCGCCGACGCCGTCGACGCCGTCCGCTGCGGGTTGCGGCGGGAGTTGTCGCGCGCGAGCGTCCCGGCGGCGCCGCCGAACTGCGTCGGCGGCCAGCCGAGCCAGCCGGCGAGCGGCCGCACGAGCCGCTCGGAGAGCAGTGCCACGCCGAGGAAGATGAGCAGCGCGCCGAGGCCGAGCCACACGAGCAGCTGCGTCGTCCCGAGGTCGGGTCCGAAGAGGCCGTACGACAGCGCCGCGAAGCCGGCGAGCGTGAGCAGGATCGTGGCCGGGAGCCGGAAGCGCGCGAGCCGGCTCTCCGGCAGCGTCGACCCCTCTCGGACCGCCGCGATCGGCGGCACACGGGTGGCGCGGATCGCCGGTCGCAGGCTGGCGACGAGCGTGACGAGGATGCCGACCGCGAGCGCAATCACGGCCGTCCGCGTCTCGAACACGAGCCCGCTGTTCGGGAGCGTGAAGCCGACCGCGTCGAACAGCCAGAACAGCCCCTCGGCCAGGGCGAGGCCCAGGAGCAGGCCGGTCACCGACGCGAGCGTCCCGACGACGAGGGCCTCGAGGATGATCGAGCCGAGGATCTGGCGGCGCGAGCCGCCGATCGTCCGCACCGTGGCGAACTCGCGGGTGCGCTGCGCGATCGTGATCGAGAGCGAGTTCGCGATCACGAAGCTGCCCACGAACAGCGCGATCCCGCCGAACGCGAGCAGGAAGCCGCGCAGGAACGTGATGAACTCGTTCGTCTCCGAGGCCTCCTCGCTCGCCTGCCGCTCGCCCGTCCGCACCTGCGCGTTCTCCGGGAGCACGGGCTCGATCGCGGCGAGGAGCTGCTCGGGCGAGACGTTCGGGGCGGACGCGACGGCGATCTCGTCGAGACGCCCCCGCTTGCCGTACAGCTCCTGCGCCGTGAACAGGTCGAAACCGGCGAGCGTCGCGTCGCCGATCGTGGACAGCGACTCCCCGAACCGGATCAGCCCCGAGATGCGGAACTCCTCGATCGGGCCCTCGGCCTGGGCGCGGATCGTGTCGCCGACCGCGAAGTCCTCCTTCTCCGCGGTCGACTCGTCGATCACGATCTCGCCCGGGCCCGGCCACTCGCCGGAGACGAGTCGCAGCGGGTTGAACGGCGAGTCGCCGCTGGCGATGCTGAACCCGATGCTGGGGGCGTTGCCGACGATGGCCTCGCCCTCCCGGTCGATGAGGATCGTCGACTCGCTGTCGACGCCGCCCTCGGCCAACTGCACCTCCGGTAGCGCCCGCACCTCCTCGAGGAGCGACTCGTCGAGGGTGGGGGCCTCCGTGCCGCTCCCCTCCGAGAGGTCGAAGGCCGACCTGCCGCTGATGACGGCGTCCGACCCGGCGCGGACGTCGCTGAAGATCGAGTCGAAGGCCTTGTCGATCGAGTCGGTGAGCACGAACGTCCCGGCGACCATGGCCACGCCGAGGACGATCGCGACCGCCGTCAGGGCCGTCCGCAGCTTGCGCCCGAGCAGGCCCTTGAGCGCGAAGCGTGTCACCGGGCGGAGACCTCTTCCATCGCGGCGAGCACGTCGTGCGGCTCGCACCTGCCGAGCTCCTTCACGATCAGGCCGTCGGCCAGGAAGAGGATGCGGTCGGCGATCGCCGCCGCGCGTGCCTCGTGCGTCACCATCACGGTCGTCTGCCCGTAGCTCTCGACCGAGCCGCGCATCAGCTCGAGGATCTCGCCGCCGGTGTGCGAGTCGAGGTTGCCGGTCGGCTCGTCGGCGAACACGACCGTCGGCCGGCTGACGAGCGCGCGCGCGATCGCCACGCGCTGCTGCTGGCCGCCGGAGAGCTCCGACGGGCGGTGGTCGCGGCGGTCCGCGAGCCCGACGCGGTCGAGGAGATCCTCGAAGAAGCCGTCCTCGGGCTTCGTGCCCGCGAGCGAGAGCGGCAGCCGGATGTTCTCCTCGGCGGTCAGCATCGGCAGGAGGTTGAAGAACTGGAAGATGAAGCCGATGTGCTCGCGGCGCAGCAGCGTGAGCTGCGTGTCGTTGAGCGCGGCGATCGGCGTGCCTGCGATCGCGACCTCGCCGCTGGTCGGCTTGTCGAGCCCGGCGAGGATGTGCATCAGCGTCGACTTGCCCGAGCCCGACGGGCCCATGACCGCGACGAGGTTGCCGCGGTGCACGTCCACGTCGACGCCTCGGAGCGCGTCGACGGCCGTGTCGCCCTCGCCGTAGCGCCGCGCGACGCCGGTGGCCTCGACGACCGCCTCGGTCGCGGCAGTGGGTGGCGTGGTGGTCTCGGTCTCGGTCATGTGGGCAACATAAGCGATCCGACCGCCTCCGGGTACGGCTAGCCGCCCTCTTGGCCTAACGGTCGCCGGCGGCGTAGAACGCGACTACGACGGCGACGTACGCCGCGACCAGGAGCGCGCCGCGGAGGCGGCTCGACCGGCCGTCGAGGAGCAGCAGGCCGACCGCTGCGACGGCGGCTGCGACGGCGACGATCTCGACCGGGCGGAACGCGAGCGAGAGCGGCTCGATCAGCCACGCGAGCAGCGCGACCGCGGGGATCAGGAAGACCGCGACCTGGGCGCTCGAGGCGAGCGCGATCTCGGCGGCGAGCTTGATCCGCCCGCGGGCGGCGACGACGACGGCGCCGCCGTGCTCGGCCGCGTTGCCCACGATCGCGACGATGACTGCTGCCACGAAGAACTCCGTCAGCCCGGCCAGCTCCGCGAACGTCTCGAGCGAGCCGACGAGGATCTCTGCGATCAGCGCGGTCGCCACCGTCGCCGCCGACAGGACGAGCAGCGAGCGCCGCAGCGACCACCCGGCCATCTCGGCGGGCTCGTCGGCGATGTGCAGCACGTGGTGGCGGCGCAGCGACCACCACGTCACCGCGACGTAGACGACGAGCAGCGCGAGCGCCGGCGGGACCGAGAGGAGCGCGAGCTCGTGGCTGTCCGGATCGTCCGCGTCGAAGCCCGGCACGGACGGGATCAGGAACAGGAGCACCGCGAGCGCGACGAGCCCGAGCGAGGTGAACGTCGACGGCCGGTCGAGCTCGCCGCGCCCGCCGAACAGGAGCGAGAACCCGAGCACGAGCAGGAGGTTTCCGACGACCGACCCGGTCAGCGACCCCCGCACCACCTCGAACAGCCCCTCGGAGACGGCGAACAGCGCGATGATCAGCTCGGGGGCGTTCCCGAACGTCGCGTTGAGGAAGCCGCCGATCCCCGGCCCGGTGTGGTGCGCGGCGTGCTCGGTGGCCTCGCCGATGAGCCATGCGAGCGGGACGAGCGCGAGCGCGGCGAGGACGAAGTCGAGCGCCTCGCGCTGGAAGGCGTAGTGCACCGCGACCGCTGCCGGCGCGAGCGCGAGCGAGAGGTAGAGGAGCCGGCGGACCACGCGGCGCCGTACGCTAGCCGCGCCCCGGGCAGCGACGCGGCTGCTGCAGCTGCTGCCCTAGCGCGCCGGACGCGGCCTGTCAAGGCTTGCGGGGGCCTCGGGGCCACTCCACAATCTGCCCATGCAACGGGAGCGCGGCACCCGAAGGCCGGCGGCCGAGGAGGCCGGCGCGAAGCTGCCGCTCCGCCCCCAGGACGAGGTCGCGTGCCGTCGCTGCGAGGTGCACTGCGACAAGGTCGTGTATCCGTCCGCCTGCCTGGCGCGGGCGTGCCCGTTCGTCTACGCGTACGAGGAGTTCGGTCACACGTACGTGGGCTGCATGCAGAAGGTCTACTCCGTCGAGATCGACCTCGACATGCTCCGCGCTGCCGAGGCGCGCCGCGAGGGGTTCGGCGCGATCCGCGCCACGCAGAAGCCGCTGCCGATGTGCCGGACGGAGGTCGAGCGCTGCTACGACGGCCGCTCGGGCGAGCTCGGCTGCGTCAACCCGGAGTTCTCCGAGCTGCCCGAGGGGCGGCCGACCTTCCGCGTGATCGCCACGCTGCGCGCGGCGGATGCGACCGACGCGCCCGACGGCTAGCGCGGACTACGTCGCCTCGGCCACGGCGGCGTCGCCCTCGTGCGCAGCCGCGACGAGGCCGCGGAGGAGCGCCTCACGACCGGGATGCGGGCCGTCGCCGGCGGGCGCGGCCGCGTAGACGCGGCGCGTGGGGCCCTGGAAGGCGACCGGCCGCACGGCGACGCCCGGGTGCGGCCGCTGCAGCCCGGAGTCGGGCGCGAACGCGACCCCCATGCCGGCGGCGACGAGCGCCTGCATCGCGGTGTAGTCGTCGAACCCGATCCCGAGGCGTGGCCGGAAGCCGGCGGCGAGGCAGGCTCGCTCGGTGAACGGGTGGCACGACGACCGCGGCGAGGACGACAGCCACGTCTCGCCGGCGAGGTCGGCCAGGACGACCGCGGTGGCGCGCGCGCTCGGGTGGTCGGCGCGGAGGACGACGCGGAGCGGCTCCTCGAGCAGCGGCGTCAGCTCCACGCGTTCGTCCGCGGGCAGCGGGACGTGGTCGTACTCGTACAGGAGCGCGAGGTCGAGCTCGCCGGCGGCGACGCGGGCGAGCGACTCCAGCGGGTCGAGCTGCTCGACGCGAACCTCGACGTCCGGGTGCGTCCGGGAGAGCGTCCGGAGCGCCGGGGGGAGGATCGACGCGCCCGCCGTGGGGAACGAGCCGACGCGCAGCGGCCGCGGCAGCCCGGCGACCGCGCGGACTTCCGCCTCCGCGTCGGCGAGGCGGTCGAGGATCTCCCCGGCGCGGCGGGCGAGCGCCTCGCCGGCGTCCGTGGGCCTGACGCCGCGGGAGGAGCGGACGAGCAGCGTCGCGCCGGCCTCGCGCTCGAGCTTGGCGAGCTGCTGGGACACGGCCGACGGGGTGTAGGCGAGCGCGCGCGCCGCGCCGGAGATCGAGCCGGCGCGGACGACCTCGCGGAGCACGCGGAGCCGCTCGACGTTGAGCATGTAGGGAAACTTAACGCGACGGCGAGGAAGCGGAGTGGCGCCGCCCGGCGGCCGGTGGCACGGTCGCCCGGATGACGGTGCTCCGGCGCGTCGCTGCTCCGCTCCGGCTGGCGGCGCTGCGAGCACGCGACGCGCCCGGCGCGGTCGCCCTCGGCGCGGTCGGGATCGCCGCCGCTGCGGCCATGCTCGTCGCCGTGCTGGGGGCGTCGCTCGTCGCCCGCGACCGCAGCCTCGCGCGCGCGGTCGACGAGGTCCCGTCGGGGCAGCGCTCGGTCCGCGCCGCCTGGTTCGGCGTCCCGGGGCCGGCGGGGCCCCGGTGGCACGAGCTCGACGGCGAGGCGCGCGCGGCGCTCGGGCCGCTCGACGCCGGCAGGCCCACGGGGCTCGTCCTCTTCCGCCAGAGCAGCGTGGCGGGTCGCTTCGTGGGGATCGCCGGCGCCGAGGGCGTGGGGAGCTGGGTGCACCTCCGCGACGGCAGGCTCCCGCGGCGCTGCCGCCCGTCGCGCTGCGAGGTGCTGCTGCTCGGCGGCGAGGGCGCGCTGCCCGACGCGCCCGGACTCCGGCTCGTCGTCGTCGGCCATGCGCGGCTCGCCGACGACGTGCTCTTCGGCGGCTCCGTCGCGCCGGACGAGAACGCGGTGCGCGAGCTCAGCCCGCTCGTCCGGCAGGCGCGCGCGTACCACCAGCCCGCGCCGCCGCCGTTCGTGCTCGCGGAGGGCGTCGACGGCCTCGTCGCGGCGCCGCCGCTCGCGCGGCTGTTCCGCAGCTACGCGTGGGTGCTGCCGCTGCGGCAGGGCTCGGTGCGCGCCTGGGACGTGGACGGGCTCGCGGGCGCTGTCGACGGCGCGCGCGCCGCCCTCGCCGCCTCCTCGAGCGGCTGGGAGCTGACGGCGCCGGTCGAGGAGGTGCGCGCCGCCGAGCGGTCCGGCCGCGT
>DATHTC010000375.1:0-1654 GCA_035463735.1 Gaiellaceae bacterium
GTACGCGGCCGCCATCTGGACCGGCGTGACCCCGATGCCCTGTCCGATCGGGACGTTCCCGATGGTGGAGCCCGACCAGCGCTCCGGCGGGAGCACGATCCCCCGGCTCTCGCCGGGAAAGTCGATGCCGGTGCGCCGCCCGAACCCGAAGCGGTCGATCCACCGCGAGATCCCGTCGCGGCCGAGCAACTGCGCGAGCGTGATCGTGCCGACGTTCGAGGAGTGCGAGAGGATCTGCGCCACGCTCATGTCCTCCGTCTCGCGCGGGTGCGAGTCGTGGATGACGCGGTCGGCGACCTCGATCTCGTACGGAAGCGTGAAGGTCGTCTGCGGCGTCGCGAGGCGCTCCGAGAGGATCCCGGCCGCGGTGACGAGCTTGAACGTCGAGCCCGGCTCGTACACGTCCGTGACGGCGCGGTTCCGCGTGCGGTCGACGGGGACCTCGCCGAAGCGGTTCGCGTCGAACCCCGGCGCGACGGCCATCGCCAGCACCTCGCCACTCTCGGGGTCGAGGACGATCGCGCTCGCCGCACGCGCGCCCCACTTCTTCACCGTCTCCCCCAGCACCGACTCCGCCTGCGCCTGGATCGTGTGGTCGAGCGTGAGGTAGACGTCCCGGCCGTCGCGCTCGGGCGTCCGCGAGGCGATCTCGATCACGCGGCCGAACGGGTCGCGCACGATCGTCTCGCGCCCGGGCTTCCCCGCGAGCACGCCGTCGAGCGAACGCTCGAGGCCCGCGAGACCGGTGTTGTCGATGCCCGCGAAGCCGAGGACGTGCGCCCCGACCGACCGCTGCGGATAGGCGCGCCGCTCGTCGGCGATGAAGCCGATGCCCTCCAGGCCGAGTCGCGAGAGGCGAGCGGCGCGCGCCGGATCGGCCTGACGCGCCACGTACACGAACCCGCGGGCCCGGTCGGCGAGCTTCACCGCCAGCCGGTCGGCGTCGACGCCGAGCTCGCGCGCGACGACGCGCGCGACCGCGCGCGGGTCGGTGATCTGGCGCGGGTTCGCCCACACGGTCGTCGCCGGGGCGCCGAGCGCCAGGAGGCTGCCCGTGCGGTCGTAGATCGTCCCGCGCCCGGCGGGGCGGACGACGTCCTCGCGCTGCTGTCCCTGCGCCATCCGCGCGAGCGGCTCCGCGCGAACGGCCTGGACCCACACCGCGCGCCCGAGCGTGGCCGCGAACGCGAGCGTCAGGACCGCGAGCAGGAGGCGGATGCGGCGGTCGACCGCCTTCCCGCGCTGCCTGCTCATCCGCCCGGCTTGAGCTCGACGTACGTCATCTGCTCGGGCGCTGCCGGGACGAGTCCGAGCCGCGTGCGCGCGAGCGACTCCACCTGCGGCGTCGCACCGGCCGTCGACAGCTGCGACGAGAGCTGGCCGTTCGCGTCCCGCAGCGCGGCCTTCTCGCGCGCGAGCTCGTCGAGCCGGACGGTCGCCTCGAGCACGGCGACGTTGAGCGCGACGATGCCGGCCAGGAGCACGGCGAGGAGCGCGATCCAGACGACGCCGCCGAACAGCGCGGGGCGCTCGGGCCGGCGTGCCGCCTTCCACGACGCGGGCTTCGGCCGCGGGCGAGCGCGGCGGGCCGGCGCGGGTCCCGCGGCGGCTGCGGCGTTGTCCGCCCAGGCCGCCATCAGGCCTTCACCGCGAC
>DATHTC010000376.1:0-4192 GCA_035463735.1 Gaiellaceae bacterium
TCGCGACCAGCACGGGGCGGAGCGCCGCGATCTGGCGGACCAGGTGCGGCTCGCAGGCCTCGATCTCGTCCGGCTGCGGGTTGCGGTTGCCGGGCGGGCGGCACTTGAGCACGTTCGCGATGTAGACGTCCTGCCGGCTCAGCCCGATGCCGGCGAGCAGCCGCTCGAGCAGCTTCCCGGCCTGGCCGACGAACGGGATCCCCTGCTGATCCTCGTGGAAACCGGGCGCCTCGCCCACGAACATCAGGTCGGCGTCCGGGTGACCCGAGCCGAACACGACCTGCGTCCTTCCGGCGGCGAGCCGACAGCGCTCGCAGACCGAGGCGGTCTCGCCGAGCGCCCGGAGAGCGGCGGCGCGGGACACGGCATCCACGGTCGTGAGTCTACGACCGGGTGCGGACGTGGTCGTCAGTGGCCGCAGCCGCAGGAGCCGCCGCAGCAGCCGCCGCCCGCGGGGCCGCCGAAGGTAGGCGACTCGCTGCTGCCGTGCGCGGCGAAAACGGAGACCTGACGGCGCACGTCCGCGCTCCCGCAGTCGGGGCAGTCCGCCTCCTCGCCCATCCGCACGAGCTCCTCGAAGTGCGACTCGCACTGCATGCACACGTACTCGTAGATCGGCATGCGACGGAGACTACCGCGCTGGCCAGGGCCGCGCCCGTGGCGAACTCGGTTGGCTCCGGCCGGGACGTGTGGGACGCTTCGCCCATGGGGTCGACGACGGGCGAGGCCCGCGCCGTGGACGGCGGCAGGCCGGAGCGGTCGCGCGAGCTCCTCGCGTTCGCGGCCGCGACCGCGGTCGCGCTCGTCCACGCCGTCGACGACGCGTTCCTCGGCCGGCAACCGGGCGTCGGGATCGGACAGCACGCGCTCGCGGCGGTGGTAGCGCTCGTCGGAGGGCTGGCGGCGATCGCGGCCTTCCCGCGGCTCCGCCCGGGGCTCCGCGCCGCCCTCGCGCTCGGGCTCGGCGTGCTCGCGGCGACGAACGGGGTGCTGCACGTCCGGCACGTCATGCTCGACGGGCCGGCGAGCAGCGACCTCACGGGGATCGCGGCGGCGCTCGCGGGCGCCGTCCTCGTCGGCCTCGCCCTGTGGATCCCGTTCCGCCACCGCGGCGAGCTCGCGGCGACGGCCCGCCGCCGCTGGGCGACGCGTGCCCTGGCCGTCGTCGCGCTCGTCGTCTTCGGCTACGTCCTCCTCTTCCCCACGTCCGCGGCGATCGTCGTGACGCACAAGCACCGCGAGCCGATCGGCGCGCCGCCCGACGCCGTGTACGAGCCGGTCGCGTTCCGCGCCGACGACGGGCTCGAGCTCGACGGCTGGTACGTGCCCTCGCGCAACCGGGCGGCGATCGTCCTCGTCCACGGCGGCGGCGGCGACCGCACGGGCGCCGCGGCGCACGCCGAGCTGCTCCGCGGGCACGGCTACGGCGTCCTCCTCTACGACTCCCGCGGGCGCGGCGAGAGCGAGGGGAGCCCGAACGCGCTCGGCTGGGGGTGGGAGCGCGACGTCGCCGGCGCGCTCCGCTTCCTCCGCGGCCGCCCCGACGTCGACCCGGCGCGGATCGCCGGGCTCGGCCTCTCGACGGGAGCCGACGTGCTGATCGGCGTCGCCGCGGAGAGCCGGGCGCTGAAGGCGGTGGTCGCCGACGGCGCGACCGCGGCGTCGTTCTCCGACTACCGCAACGCCTTCGGGATCGACAGTGACGCGCCGTACTTCTGGACGCTCGACGTGGCCGTGCGTGTCCTCTCGGGCTCGTCCCCGCCGCGGCCGCTCGAGGAGGCGGTCGCGGAGGTCGCGCCGGCGCCGCTCCTGCTGGTCGCCGCCGGCGTCGGCGTCCGGGGCGAGCTCGTGTTCAACCGCCTGTACGCGGAGGCTGCGCGCGAGCCGGTTCAGCTCTGGGAGCTCCCGGAGGTGAGGCACACGGCAGCGATCCGCGAGCGTCCGGCCGAGTACGAGCGCCGCGTCGTCCGGCTCTTCGACGCCACGCTCGGGGTGGCGGCCTCGCGCTAGCCGCCCGGTACACTCCGCGTGCCCGGTATCCGCCTCGGAACTGGAGCAGCGAACCGTGATCGAGACAGTCCGCGTGATCGGCGCCGGCCGCGTCGGGTCGGCCGTGTCCGCCCGCCTCCGCGAGCGCGGGCTGACGCTCGGCGAGAGCGTCGCGGACGCGGAGCTCGTCGTCCTGTGCGTGCCGGACCGCGCGATTCCCGAGGCCGCCGCGGGAGTTCCGCCCGGCCCGTGGGTGGCCCACGTGAGCGGCGCGACCGCGCTCGCGGCGCTCGAGCCGCACCGCCGGCGCTTCTCCGTCCACCCGCTGCAGACCTTCACGCTCGCCCGCGGGCCGGAGCAGCTGGACGGCGCCTGGGCGGCGGTCACGGCGGAGACGCAGGAGGCCGCGGCCGCGGGCTTCTGGCTCGCGGAGACCCTGGGCCTGCGCCCCTTCCCCCTGCGCGACGACGCGCGGCCGCTCTACCACGCGGGCGCCGCGATGGCCGCCAACTACCTCGTCGCGCTCCGGCGTGCGGCGGGGCGGCTGCTCGAGGAGGCGGGGGCCCCGCCGGAGGCGCTCGACGCGCTGATGCTGCGCACGATCGAGAACGGCTTCGAGCTGACCGGACCCATCGCGCGCGGCGACTGGGAGACCGTGGAGCGGCACCGCGCGGCGATCCGGGCGGCCGCGCCGGAGCTCGAGCCGATGTACGACGCGCTCGCGGAGGTGACGGCGGCGTGCGTGTAGCACGCACGCGCGCGGCGTTGCTCGCGGCGCGCGCGGCGGCCGCGGGCGAGGTCGGGCTCGTCCCGACGATGGGCGCCTACCACGGCGGGCACCTGGCGCTCTTCCGGGCGGCGCGGGCCGAGAACGACGTCGTCGTCGCCTCACTGTTCGTCAACCCGGCGCAGTTCGACGACCCCGCCGACCTGGCCGCGTACCCGCGAGACGAGCAGCGCGACCTGCAGCTCGCGGAGGAGGCCGGCGTCGACATCCTGTTCGCGCCAACCCCGGAGGAGCTGTACCCGCCGGGCTTCCAGACGTGGGTCGAGGTCGAGAAGCTCGGCCGAGGCCTCGAGGGCGCACACCGGCCGGGCCACTTCCGCGGGGTCGCGACCGTGTGCCTGAAGCTCTTCCACCTCGTCCGCCCGCGCCGGGCCTACTTCGGCTGGAAGGACGCCCAGCAGGTGGCGGTGGTACGGCGGATGGTCGCCGACCTCGACCTC
This sequence comes from Gaiellaceae bacterium, assembly GCA_035463735.1. Classification (GTDB taxonomy): domain Bacteria; phylum Actinomycetota; class Thermoleophilia; order Gaiellales; family Gaiellaceae; genus DATHTC01. Next base: position 3,217 of record DATHTC010000376.1, read on the forward strand.
GACGCCGAGCTCGAGATCCGCGCGATCCCGACCGTCCGCGACGCCGACGGGCTCGCGCTCTCCTCGCGCAACGACCGCCTCTCGCCGGCGGAGCGCGAGGCGGCGCTCGCCCTCCCCCGCGCCCTCGCCACCCGCGACCCCGCCCGGGCGCGGGAGCTCCTCGCAGGGCTCGACGTCGACTACGTCGAGGTCGCGGACTTCGACCCACCCGTCCTCGCCGCCGCCGTCCATGTTGGCGGCACGCGCCTGATCGACAACGTCCAACTGGGAGGAGACGACACATGACGACCCGCCCCCGTACCCCCGCGCCCGGCACGCCCGCGCCGGGGAAGCTCGCGCTCCCCGAGCTGCTCGAGATGAAGCGCCGCGGCGACCGGATCACGATGGTCACGGCCTACGACGCCCCCAGCGGCCGCCTCGCCGACGACGCCGGTGTCGAGCTGATCCTCGTCGGCGACTCGGCCGCGATGACGGTGCTCGGGCACGACTCGACCGTCCCGGCGACCGTCGACGAGATGCTCGTGCTCACCCGTGCGGTCAACCGCGGCGCGCGCCGACCCCTCGTCGTCGCGGACCTGCCCTTCGGCTCCTTCCAGGTGTCCGACGAGTCCGCCCTCGCGAACGCGATCCGGTTCGTGAAGGAGGCGGGCGCCGACGCGGTCAAGCTCGAGGGCGCCGGGCCGATGCTCTCGCGCGTGCGGGCGCTCGTCGGCGCCGGGATCCCGGTGATGGGCCACATCGGCCTCACGCCGCAGTCGGCGACGATGCTCGGCGGGTTCAAGGCGCAGGGGTGGACGGCGGAGAAGGCTCGCCGCCTCGCCGCGGACGCCATCGCGCTCGAGGAGGCGGGCTGCTTCGCGATCGTGCTCGAAGCCGTCCCGGCTCCGGTGGCGCGGCACGTTACGCGCCTGCTCGAGGTCCCGACGATCGGCATCGGGGCCGGCGCCGCGACCGACGGCCAGGTGCTCGTCTGGCA
>DATHTC010000377.1:0-4658 GCA_035463735.1 Gaiellaceae bacterium
CGATTACGCGACGCTCGAGGCGATGGGCGAGCGCTACCTCCGGCCGACGGTCGCGGCGCAGCTCGCGCAGGTGCTCTGCGTGCTCGGCCGCCTCGACGAGGCGCGGGGATTCGCGACCCTCGCCCGCGAGCTGGCCGCGGAGGACGACCTCGAGTCGCAGGCGCTCTGGCGCTCCGCCGCGGCGATGGTGCTCGTGGATGAGGGGACGCCGGACGCGGCGGTCGAGGTCGCGGGCGCCGCGGTCGAGCTCTTCGGCCGCACGGATGCGCTCGTCCGGCTCGGCGAGGCGCTCGAGGTGCACGGCGCGGCGCTCCTCGCGAGCGGGCGCGAGGATGACGCACGTGCAGCGTTCGAGACGGCCGCCTCGCTCTACGCGCGGAAGGGCAACGTCGTGGGCGAGCGTGCGCTCGTCACGCGGCTCGCCGCGCTGGACGGCACGGCCGCGTCATCTGCCTGACGCGCTCAGCCCTGCCAGCGGCCGTTCTCCCAGGCCTTGATCGTGACGAACGCAAGCCTCAGCTGCTTGTCGTTGACCTGCGTGAAGCAGCCGATCGTGTTGCCCTCGGTGCACTTCAAGACCTCCTCGAGGACGCCGTTGTCCTTCAGGTGGTAGATCACCTTGAAGTTCGGGCTCTTGAGCGCGTCGAGGCTGATCGTCAGCGTCAGCGTGAACGGGTTCTGTGCCGTGAACGTCCCCGGAGGCGCGGCGCCGAGGATCGTCTCCACGAGCTCGGTCTGGCACGTCACGCGCTCGGGGCAGATCGAGCCACTCGATTCTCCGAGCGAGGCGAGGAACCCTGCCTTGTCGCCGGGGACGCGGTAGCTCAGGGTCGAGAACTGGACGTCGGCGGGGCTCGTGCCCAGCTGCACCTGCTGCCCCGGGGGCGACCAGGCGACCGAGAGCTGCGGGTTGGGCTCGAGCGACGTGCGCTCGCTGACCTCGAAGGTCGCCGGGTTGGCGCCGTTCGGGCCGTTCCCACCCTCCTTGAACGCGGCCTTGACGGAGACGACCGTCGCAGCGACATCCGTTGTCGTCGACGTCCGGGTCGTGACGACGAACTCGCCCGTGCTCGCGCCGGCGGCGAGGTTGCCGACGGTGCAGGTGACGACGTTGGGGCTCGTGGACGTCGCCGAGCAGAACGGCGCCGACGCCCCTGGCACGAACGCCGCCGTCGACGGCACGGTCTCCGCCTGCCCGCTGACCTCGTCGACGAACGTCAGGGTGACGACCCCGTTCGTGAGGGTGCCCGTGCCGCCCTCGTTCGTGACGCTGATGCGGTAGGGCTCGTACGCCGTGACCTCGACCTCCTGCTTGCCCGACGTCGTCAGCCCGGACGGGGACACGTCGTCGATGTCCGTGACCGAGATGCACACGAGACGCCCTTGCGGCTGCGCCTCGTTGCACGCGGACGTCGTGCTCGCCTCGCCTCGCCCCGCCGCTCCGACGAGGGTCACAGTCGCCGCGGCGATGAGCGCCGCTGCCGCAACCAGCTTCCGCAGTCTGTTGCTCTCGTTCGGCGTCGTCGGCGTTCCCAGCATGAGCTCCTCCGTGTCCGCAGTGGCAGCCGACCACCTTCGGCGCCGGCCGCCAGCCAGTGTCCTACGTAATGCCTGGGAACGCAACCATCAGCTGCTGACGCTCCCCGGAAGGCTGGTCCCGCGAACCGGCGCCTCGCGCGCGGCGGCCGGGCCTGCGACACTCGCTCGGTGGACCCGAAGCGCCTCCGCGACGTGCCGTTCTTCGCCGATCTCGGCAAGCGGGAGCTCGCGCAGGTCGGGCAGTGGACGGACGAGGTCGAGGTCGAGGCGGGGACCGTGCTCGGGCGGCAAGGCTCGGTCGCGTACGAGTTCTTCGTGATCCTCGACGGCGCCGCCGAGGTGGTCGTGGACGGGGCGCACGTCGCCGACCTCGGCCCCGGCGACTTCTTCGGCGAGATCGGCCTGCTGGAGCGGGCGCGGCGGACGGCGACGGTGATCGCGTCGACGCGGATGCGGCTGATCGTCGTGTTCGGCCGCGAGTTCCGCGCCATGGAGCGCGAGCTGCCGCAGGTCGCGGCGCGCGTCCGCGAGGCGATCGCCGAGCGGCTCGAGCGGCTGCCCGCGGCGTAGCCGGACGACGACCGCGGGGCGGCCGTCCGACCCTACAATCGCGACGCCCGTGATGCGCTTCGCCCCGACGCTCGTCGTCGTCCTGCTCCTCGCCGCGACGGCGGTCGCGTTCGCCGTCACGGAGCGGCTCAAGCTCGAGGGCGCGCCGATCGCCGGCCCAGAGGTGACGAGGGTGTTCTCGCCGGTCTGCGACTGCGACGAGCAGCGCGCGACGATCGGGTTCCGCCTCCTCCGGCCCGACCGCGTCGACGTGACGATCGTCGACGAGGACGGGCGCGTCGTCAGGAGGCTCGTCGACGGCCAGTCGGTCGGAGCCGAGCGGTTCTCGACCTCGTGGGACGGCCGCGACGACGGGCGACGCGTCGTCCCCGAGGGGACGTACAGGCTTCGTCTCCGGCTCGAGCGCCAGCGACGGACGATCCTCCTCCCGAACGTCATCCGCGTCGACACCCCGCCGCCGCGCGTGCTCGACGTCCGCGTGTCGCCGCCCGGGTTCTCGCCCGACGGCGACGGCCGCAACGACAAGCTCACCGTGCGGTACCGCTTCAGCGAGCGGGCGCACGGCCTCCTCTACCTCGGCGAGCGGCGCGTGGTGCGGACGCGGGGGCAGCGTCCGGTCGCCAAGCTGGACTGGTTCGGGCGCGTCGGCGGGAAGCCGCTGCCGGCGGGCGTGTACGGGTTTACGTTGGCCGCGGAGGACATCGCCGGGAACGTCGGCGGAGGGCGCACGTTCCCGGCGCGCATCCGGTACGTGGAGCTGAGCCGCGAGACCGTGCAGGTGCCGGCCGCGCTGCGGTTCTCGATCCGCGTGCGGAGCGACGCCGAGACGGTGCGCTGGCGGTTCGCCGGCGGGACCGGCAGCACGGCGCCGGGGCCGCTCGTGCTGCGCGCGCCGCGCCGCCCGGGCAGCTACACGCTGTTCGTGGACGCGAACGGCCACGGCGCGAAGGCGAGCGTGCGCGTCGTGGCGCGACCCGACCAGGCGCCTCGCTAACCTGGCGAGGACGCTGCGTCCGGTGGGCGCTGCGGCCTCTCCCGATGAGCCGTCGGATCCTCGTCATCGCGCTGGTCGCCGTCGTCGCCGTGGTCGGGGCCGGCGCGGGCTACTACTGGTGGGAGACGCGCCCCCACGAGGTGCGCGGGTCGTCGACCGAGGAGTTCGACGCGAGCGCGAACCCGGCGGACACGCGGCAGGTGCCCGGAACGGAGACGGAGACCGAGACGGAGCCGACGGCGACGGCCCCCGCTACGACGCCGAAGCCTCCGCGCGATGGGCCGCTCCCGCTTCTCGACGGCGTCGAGTGGTGGCCGACCTACGGCTACGACGAGGCGCGGACGCACGTCGCGCCCGGCTACGCGCTGCGGCCGCCGTTCCGGCAGCTCTGGCAGTTCCGGGCCGGCCACTACCTCGAGTTCCCGCCCGCGGTCGCGTACGGGCGCGTCTACGTCGCCAACCAGGTGGGGCGCTTCTTCGCCGTCAACGCGAAGACCGGCCGGATGATCTGGCAGAAGCGCTTCCGGCGCTGCATCGCCGCGTCCCCGGTCGTCGCCGACGGGATCGTCTACCAGGCCGTGATGCACCCGCTGCCGTGCGGGACGAGCAATCGCAGCGCGCGCGGCTTCGTGATCGCGATGAACGCGCGCAACGGCAAGGTGCTGTGGCGCTTCGACGCCGGCGCGGTCGAGTCGACCCCGCTCGTCCGGGGCAAGACGATCTACTTCGGCTCCTGGGACCGCCGGCTGTACGCGGTGGACATCCGCACCGGGAAGCTCCGCTGGTCGTACCGTGCCGACCACGAGGTGAACACCTCCCCGGCGTACGCCGGCGGGACGCTGTTCTTCGGCACGGACGGCGGACGCGTCCACGCCGTCTGGGCGAAGACCGGGCGCAACCGCTGGACGACCTCGGCGTTCTCGCGCTTCGGGCGCCGCGAGCACTTCTACGCGACGCCAACGGTCGCGTACGGGCGCGTGTACATCGGCAACACCGACGGCACCGTCTACGCCTTCGGTGCGGGCACCGGGCGGCTCCTGTGGGCGCAGCGGGCCGGGACCTACGTCTACACGGCCGCCGCGGTCTGGCAGAAGACCGTCTACGTGGGCTCCTACGACGGGAACGTCTACGCCTTCGACGCCGCGACGGGTGACGAGCGGTGGCGGCGCGAGCTCCCCGCCGCGATCCACGGCGCCCCGACGATCCTCGCCGGCAGGATCTACTTCTCGACCTGCGGGACGTGCGGGCAGCGCGGCTCCCGGTTCGCGAAGCGCGGCCCGAGCCTCACGTTCGCGCTCGACGCGAGGACGGGCCGCGTCGTCTGGCGCTTCGGCGACGGCCACTACTCACCCGTCGTCGCCGATGCGACGCGCGTGTACCTGGCCGGCTCGACCTCCGTCTACGCGCTGGTCGAGCGGAAGCGGGCGCGCTAGCGCGGGGCGTCGTCCTCACGCCGCGAAGCCAGCAGCACGGCGAGCACGACGCCGACCAGCGGCCAGACGAGGTAGGAGTTCTGGAGCACGCGGCCGAGGTAGAGGAGGAGGAAGATCGAGAT
>DATHTC010000378.1:0-1568 GCA_035463735.1 Gaiellaceae bacterium
GGAGCGCCCGCCCCGGCAGGGGCGCGCGCGGAGGCCAACGAGCGCGTCCTCAGGTCAGGCCTATGAGACCGCGGCCATGGAGGCCGAAGCGCGCTTCATGCGCGCGAGAGGCCACGACGACGCCCCACCAACGCGACCCGGCGAAGGAGGGGGCCCACGGGGGAACCATGGGTTCCCCCGTGCTAGACGACGTCCACCTTGATCACGTTCGTGGAGCCCGGCAGGTTCACCGCCGTGCCGGCGGTGATCACGATCCGGTCTCCGGGCGCGACGACCCCGCTCTCGCGCGCCGTCTCGATCGAGCGCTTCCACAGGTCCTCGACGTCGTTCGTCTCCGGCATCTCGAGCGGCGTCACGCCCCACTCGAGCGCCATGTGCTGCAGCGACTCGCGCTGGTGGCTGAGGCCGAGGATCGGCCGGCGCGGACGGAGCCGCGCGACGGCCGACGCGGTCTTGCCCGAGAACGTGGGCACGAGGATCGCCGTCGCGCCGAGCGCCTCTGCGAGGTCGCAGGCGGCGTTCGACATCGCCCGCCCGACGCCGGGCTCCTCGGAGGCGTCCGGCATCTGGTGCCGGTACCCGAGGTGCGGCTCGACCGCCCGCGCGATCCGGTCCATCACCTGCACCGCCTCCACCGGGAACTCCCCCACCGCGGTCTCGCCGGAGAGCATCACGGCCGACGTGCCGTCGAGGATCGCGTTCGCGACGTCGCTCGCCTCGGCCCGGGTCGGCTCCGCCTGGTGAATCATCGACTCCAGCATCTGCGTCGCCGTGATCACGGGCACGCCGAGCCGCAGCGCGCGCTCGATGATCCGCTTCTGGATCAGCGGCACGGACTCCGGACCGATCTCGACGCCGAGGTCGCCGCGCGCGACCATCACCCCGTGCGTCTCGGCGAGGATGTCGTCGAGCGCGTCGACCGCTTCCGCCTTCTCGATCTTCGCGATCACGTACGCGCGCGAGCCGCGCTCCTCGAGCAGGCGCCTGAGGTCACGCACGTCTGCCGCGGAGCGGACGAACGAGAGCGCCACGAAGTCGACCCCGAGCTCGAGCGCGAAGTCGAGGTCGGCGAGGTCCTTCCGCGTCAGCGCGGGAATGGGCAGCGGCACACCCGGGAGGTTGACGCCCTTGTGCGAGGAGACCGTCCCGCCGACGACGACCGTGCACCGCGCGCGTCCCCGTTCGACGGCCTCCACGCGGAGCCGCACGAGGCCGTCGTCGACGAGGACGTCGTGCCCGGGCTGCAGCACGTCCCCGACGACGGCCGGCGCCACCGGGAGGTCGCCGTCACGCGCGGCCTCCTCACCGGCGACGACCACCTCCTCGCCCTTCAGGAGCTCGACGGGCGCGTCGAGGTCGCCGAGCCGGAGCTTCGGGCCCTGGAGGTCGGCGACGAGGGCGAGCGTCCGCCAGCCGCTCTCGTCCTGCACCTCCCTGACCAGCCGGGCGCGTTCCGCGTGGTCGTCGTGCGTCCCGTGCGAGAAGTTGAGCCGCGCGGCGTTCATGCCGGCGTCGACGAGGCGCTCGATCGTCGCCTTGTCCGTCGAGACGGGACCGATCGTGGCGAG